>DATFYJ010000413.1:0-5180 GCA_035315105.1 Chitinivibrionales bacterium | reverse complement strand
TACGACCTGCTTGTCGAGGAGATCAACATTAACGGGCTCAAGAAAGTCCTTGCCTGGGCGCAGACGCTTCCCCACCTGCAGCTGTTTGAATACATCGGGACCGCGACCATCTGCGGGACCGGCATCGCAAACCGGTTGATTCACGAATCGGAATCACCGAATCTCTCGACAAAGCACCTGGTCAAATACACCAAGACAAAGCTCATGGGGGAACTTGCTTTATCGGAATACCTGCCGCGGGAAAAGATCCTTGTTGCACGGCCGTCAATCGTGATGGGCGACAGCAGGGATGTCGTTGCGCGTTCGAGCGTCATTCTCTGGGCCTTGGCGGTTTCGAACCTTGTCCGCCTGGTCCCGACGTATCCCGACGTGTCCCTGGATATCATTCCGGTCGACTATGCTGCAAAGGCGATTTCCGATCTCATTTTTGTCAAGCGCAACCACCGTGTGTATCATGTTTCCACCGGGACCATTTCCATGACAACGCCCCGGCAACTGGGGAACGCTATTACACCCTATTTTCCCGACAAACCGGACTTGACCTTTGTCGATCCCGCGATGATCTCCCAGATGAAGTTCTGGTCAAAAGGCGTGCTGTCGAACGACAGCGGGCTCCATAAGTACAAAGATCATCTTGCGTATTGGAAACGTTCATTCGGCAACCCTCTCGCCCTGCGGGTTCTTTTTGCGGGGTGGGAGCCGTACCTCCATTTTATGAATCTCGGCCACCTGTTTGACAACACGAGACTGTTACAGGATCTTCCGATAGGACCGCCGCCGCCTGCGCATTGTTACGTCAAGAAGTGCATTCCCTTCCTGCGGAACATCGATGTGTTTGAAGGCGCGTTGGACCCCTGAATCAGACGAAAAACCGCAACAAGGACGTGACGCATGGACGCTGCCTCACGAAAAAAGGACCTCAAATTCCTGTTCGGCCCAATTGTTGATGCGCTCGGGTACAAGTTCAGCCCGGACAACGACCTTGTCGATTTCTGTCTTGAGCAGGAAGTCAAACTCGAGGAAAAACACGGGGTCCCGTTCTGCCCCTGTCAGGCGCTCACCAAGGACAGGGCGCACAACATGAAAATCGTGTGCCCCTGCATCCCGTTCCACCGGAAGCATTACGACGCCATGAAGCGGTGCTGGTGCGGATTATATGTGCACAAGGACGTGACCGACCCGGATTCGCTTAAACAAATTCCGGCATCGGCGGTGAAAGATAAAGTTGGAAGTTGACAGTTAACGGTTGACAGTTGACTGCAAATCAACGACGTTTTAAATAAACCCTCAAGTATTTCAATCTGCAATCAACCATCGCCCCTGAGGTGAACCCATGTTAAAAAAGATCGCATCAAGTTCAGACATCGCCGTCGGCGGGATCAAGGCGTTTGAAGTTGACGGGAAAGAAGTCCTTGTTGGCAACGTGGACGGAACATTTCACGCCGTTGAGCGACGCTGCGGCCACATGAATGCGCCGTGCGAAATGGGCACCCTGCGTGGCTACATCCTCACCTGCCCTATGCACTACGCGCAGTTCGACATGCGAACCGGGAAGATGTTGAAAAAACCGTTTATCAAGTCCGAGCCAGAAGGACTACCGGAAAAGTTTAGGAACTTCTTCGAACACGAGGAAGAAATGATGGAGAAGATCAATACGTATGATTTGACGAAATTCAAGGTGATCGTTGAGGGCGGGGATATTTTTCTGGAGCTGTGATCGTCGGATTGTCTAAGGACCTTGCCGGAAAATTGGTAATTGACGGCCGGCAATTACCCTCCGTTTAATACATATATGACGGAATCAATTCTCACCGTATCTTGAATGGTAAAAAACGCAGTTGAATCGCCGGGTTTTGAAAGAAATATCCGCATTATGATATTCCCGCCGATCATTCTACAGGTATCGCAATCTGAATGGTAATTGAATTCTCCTTTTGAATTTGTCATTATCCTGCTTGAATCAACAATCGCGTTGGATGAACAAATAAAATCGACTTCGGCATTGGCGTAAATGCCCGAATCAATCGGCGTTCTTAAACGCCCCACGACTCCGCCATAAGCCGTCTCATATTTAATGAAGTACAGCTTACCATCGATATCCATTTTAGGCTTCGTCTCATTTTTCAATCCATTTTGACATGCAATAAAACAGAGCATAAATACTACTAATAAGATTCTCATATTTAGCTCCTTTGTACTTTGGTCTCGTTACAGCGTTTTGTCAAGCTCGTTACGGACATTTGTACGGGAATGGCGTCACTGTTGAAACCACGCTCATGGTATCTGCTTGGGCGTATTTATTGGTTATAAACACCTTCCATCGATAGGTCGAATCGAGTGCCGTTGAATCGGGTGCAAGAACCACGTAAGGCCTTTCGCAATCATCCGTAGTTGATGTCGCGGACTTCTTTGCGATCCAATGGGAGCACATTGTTGCAACCGGAATACCATTTACACATGTTCGGTAAAACCAGCAGTCGCCATACCCTTCAGAAACATTTACCCATTCAAGGTGCGCCCATGAAGGATTGTCGACGAGTTCAATGGTTGCGCTGTCGTTGTCAAAGTGAAACGCGGGAAGCAAAATATACTGTCGAAGCCCTTCCGTGTCATTGCCCAGAACGGTCGCCATCGAGTCTTTGTTGTAAAAATATGGTTTATGGCTCTTGCGATAAGACTCGATGGTGTCGATACGGCAGCTTATGGTGTCGCGATAAACAATGTGGGAAACGTCTGATGTATCGAAAATAAATATCGTATCCTGGGACGCAGGGTCATCAACCATCCGATAGAGTGTATCCAGGTTTAAAGTAAAAGTGTATGTTATTAACGTGATAGGCCTAACTTGTCCGCAATCTCCAGTCGAGCCAAACGCTGTCTGGATTGTGGTTGGAGGGACAGTGTCAGAATAGATTGTATCAAAAGTATTCGCGGTTTTTTGAGTGATAAACCGATATAGGTATCCCGGCCTCTGCTCCGTCGTGTTTCTTACAATTGTGGTATAAAGCGTATCGTTGCCTGAAGGCGTTGCTGTAATCGGCTTTTGGATGTTGCATCCTGCATACAAAAGCATGGCGGCTGAGGTGAACACAAGGAGACCTAACAGGTTTTTTTCTCATGGCATTCTCCACCTCATGGTGAGACCGGAATTGAAGGGCCCTGGCTAATAGTCGCTGGCAGTATCTCGAAGGTTCAAATGGTGGGATTGAAAAACCCCGCATGACAAAGCGGAGATTTCGCGGGCGCAGGGATTTCAATCGGCTAGAAATTGTCTTTTCTCTGCCGCAGCTCGGCGAACACGGCGATCCCGTTCTCGTCTGCCATGCCGAGCCTATTCCTGATGTCGGGACTGCCGGTGCGGAGGAACGGATTGGTGGCACGCTCCACGGCGATGGTCGACGGAACCGTGGGCATGTTGCGGGCCTGGAGGTACTTGACATCAGCAAGGCGCTGCCAGAGGTCCTTGTTTTCGGTCTCCACGGTGGTGGCGAACAGGAGATTTTCCTCGGTATATTCGTGGCCGCAGTACACCGACGTGATGTCCTCGACCCCCGTGCACTTGATGAGCGACCGGAGCATGTCTGCCGGCGTGCCCTCGATAATGCTTCCGCACCCGCCGCCGAACAGCGTGTCGCCCGTGAACAGCGCGCGCAACGCCGGAAAATGATACGCCATGTGCGTCATGGTGTGGCCCGGGGTGTGGATCACCTCCACACTTTCATCGAGGACCGAATGCACTCCCTCGTCCCGGGCTATATCATCCACAAACGGCAGGTGCATGTCGCCGGGTCCGATGATCCTGCACCCGTGCGCACGCTTGAGTTCAGCCGCGCCCGCGCAATGATCGGCATGGTGGTGCGTGATGAGAATGTGCGTCAGCTTCAGCTTGTAGCGGCCCAGAAACCGCTGAACGACCTGGGAGTCCCCCGGATCGACGGCCGCGGCCTCCGCGCCGTTGTGAAGGACCCATGCGTAATTGTCGGCCATCATGGGGAGAATGGCAATGGTTATTTCCGTGGAAACGCCTCCTTGGAACCGCTGCCCAGAAAAATAGGGCTTTTGATGCAGGAAAAGCAAACAGTAGATTATTTTCTTTCTCTATAATACCGACTGTTTACAAATCGCACAGTTGTACCTATGCACTATTCCGACATCGATATCTTTTGCCATATCGTCGACAATTTCGGCGACGCGGGCGTCGCGTACCGCTTCGCGCACGAGTTTTGTCTCGCCCGTCCGTCCTGCAGGACGCGGCTGTTCTGCGACGACCTCGCGCCCCTTTCGGACATGTGCCCCGGGCTCGATCCGCGCGCCGCGCTCCAGGAGAGCGACTGCATTGTCGTCGTCGACGCAACAAAGCTCGACGGCGCTCTCATAAGTCAACTTGGCCCCTCCGATGTGGTGGTGGAGGCGTTCGGCTGCGACATTCCCGCGCCGTATGCAGCCGCATTGCTGCCGGCGGCCTCGGCGTGGATCAACCTCGAACATCTGTCGGCCGAACGGTGGGTCGACGGATACCATTGTCGGCAGTCGATGCTGGGAACGGGTGGGCCCACAAAGTATTTCTTCATGCCCGGCTTTACGGAAGACACCGGCGGCGTGATCGTGGACACGCTGATGGAAAATGTCAAGCGGACCCTGTCCGGTCGGCGCATGGAACTTCTGGACGAATTCCTGTCGCCGTTCGGAATTTCCGCGCCCTCCGCTGAAGGCGCACTGTTCGGCGTTGTCTTCACCTACCTGCGCGGGTTCGACTCACTGCTCCGCGATATTCAAGGCGCATGCGACCGGGCATACCTGTTCGTGTGCGGAGAAAAAAGCAAGACCGGCATGATCTCGACGGTGCAACGAATGGGCGGCGAAACCCTCAGCCCGTGCCGTTTCCGGGTCGGCACGGTCGACATCCTCCTTATGTCCTTCCTGCCGCAGCATCGTTTCGACACGCTTTTGTGCCTCGCGGATTTCAACCTCGTGCGCGGCGAGGACTCGCTGGTGCGCGCTATATTCGCGGAAAAGCCGTTTGTCTGGAACGCCTATATTCAGAAAGAAAAGCTTCACCTTGTCAAGGTACGGGCATTCTGCGACAATTTTGCCGGGTACTTTGACGACAAGGCCGCGCTTGCACGATACCGGGAACTGTCGGCGGCCTTCAACGATGCCGGGGAAGAAACGGACGGACC
>DATFYJ010000412.1:0-5599 GCA_035315105.1 Chitinivibrionales bacterium | reverse complement strand
TAAGCACTAACATGATCATTCGGCTATGTGCTCACAATTCCATGGATAGGCTTAGACCAAAGTGACCGCCTCTCCTATTTGGAAGGACTATTCCTGTTGTCAACCCAATCGAATCGCGCTTTCCATTTGAAACCCGCGACCATACCAAGTACAACACTGGCCCCCAGAAACCCGACCCCGGCGAACCGGGAAGACCCTTGCTCATGAGACGCAATCGCAATTGCGATATCCGCCGTACCGAGGGCGGCAAGAATGCCGCTAAACACCGTCCATCCGATCGGCCGGGCGCGATATTGCCCACGCAACCCCAAATCCCGCGGCGATCGAATGATCAAGACATTCGGTTTTGGAGACATCCTGGGTTGTGCAACCAGCAATTCATTGAGGCTCGTGTCATTCATAAGCTGCCCGCACACATTGACCATTGCATTTCCCATCGAGCCAAGGACATTTTCTTCGGAATGGGACCTGCCCCAGTAGCTTGAGGAATCGGTGAGCGTTTTTGTCCATAGGACTGCGCCTTTCGCATTGTAAACGCGGAACTCAACGGAAAGGTCGCCCCGATAAGTGTTCTTTTCGGCCACTGCCAATCGCTTCACCGCCGGTTCGACGCAGATCGCAGGCAGGGATCCGGCAATGGCAACGCCGTTAAGCGAAAGCGCGTACTTAATCGATTCCGTCAGCCATCTCGTGACAGTATCACGGGTTGAGATGACTCCGCTTGCGGCATGCTCGGTTGTTCCAAGGAAAAACCCGTTTTCGGAAGGCGCGTTGTCGTTCCGTTCGTCTATGGCATCTTTGACATAAACCGGTTGCGCATGCCATCCATTGGTCGCACTTGCGTTTTTGTCCCACACCGGATTCTTCCCTGGTGAAAAGGCGAGGTGAACATCGAGGCGCGATGCGCCTGCCGAGGATCCAGTCATGCACGAAACAACGATGCCGACAAACGCAAAACGGCTCACATAATGTCGCATATGTCTAAATGATAGGGATTTGCTTTTTTCGTGGATGGGCGGGCGTATAAAGAGAGTTTCTTTACAGATGCTCATTTACTTCCCCATTTTCCCGCTCACGCCCTTTTTGGGTCTACCGGCTTTCAGGAAAAATATAGGTATTCCGACTCACCTTTGTCAAATTTGAGAATGCGGGTGATGCGCGTTTGAACTGGGGAGGTCTCACTATCGTTTCGTAAGGGTATAGCTATTTCCAATTCTCCACCCTGAGTCCTCTTCCTTGCAGATACCCAGTCAATTTCCCAAAAAGATACAGCCTACGCCGCAACGTTTCTATCAACCTATGGTTTTGGGCTTCATTAGACAGTTGTGCGGTGAAGCAGGATTGAGTCGAATATGAATGTCTCAAGAGACAACTTCTCGCCGGGCTTGTACATTATTACTGCCTCACTTCCCGACCACACAGTCCTCACCCAGCCGTTCATGTTCACGAAATAGAATTATCTGCAATAGGGTTTTTACAAGAGCACGGTCGCACAAGATCGTGCTCTCGTTATTTCAACAAGACAGCAGCTTCCAAAACACCAGCGCACCTCTTGCTGCATTACCCATCCACGCAAAAGAACCAGTTCCCCATCAGGCACGATCAACCCCTCCTGTTTTCACCCATCTTCTCTCCGAGCCAAGAAGTAACATCTTTTCTTTTGACATAACCATCCAGAAATGTCTATATTTGAGGTTCTTTTTGAAGATGTCCGATTTAAAGGCCGCAACAGTGCCTGCATCAAGAACTCCAGTATTACCATCGCCCGCTCACGAAAAGACAGAAAGTCCATCAATCCTACGAGAAAATGTTCCCATGCAATTTACAATAACCGCCCGTCACAGAACAGAAGGGGGCCCAAGGTGAAACGATCCTGTTTCTGGATGCTTGCATTGGTTTCTTTGAGTTTCGGGTCAAGCCGGTTCGTGCTTGACGCGGAGCTGCGCTCCAACTTCACCGACAACGTTCTGACCACGCAGTTTCTCACCGGCTACACCTACGACGCGAACGGCAACCGTGTGCAGTCACGGGTGTGGAGCGGCGCGGACAGCGCTGCGGCGCCCATGAGCACCGACCTGTTCACCTACGATGCTGGCGGCAACGTCACCCAGGAGCTTTTGCTTTCGGGCAGCGACACCCTTTCGATCGTGCGGTACGTCTACAGCGGCGGCAATCTTGTTGCGGTGCACACGCTGGCAAAAGACGGCACGCTCCGGTTCACCGACAGCCTGCTCTACGACGCACAGGGACGCCTCATCGAACAGCAGCGGATCTCTTCCGCGGGCGTCAAGACGTTTTATCACCATTACACATTGAACGCTTTCGGGAAGACAATTGCCGACACGCTGTACGAGTTGGTTTCATCGGCCTATGTCGCATCGCAGGCGGTCTTCTTCACCTACAACGCCGACTCGACAGTGGCAAAGGAAGCGCAGTGGCAGATGAGCAGCGGCACGTGGTACATCATCAGCACGGCGTTCATGAGTTATGCTGCGGGCTCGCTGGTCTCGGTGGCAACGCACGATCGCGACGGCGTGGGCACGGGCATGACCGACTCGCTGGCATACACGTACGACGCATTCGGCAACCAGACAAAGGAAGAGGATTATGACGGCACCCAGGCGCTCGTCTACCGGATTATCTATACCTGGCGCGACACGCAGCCGTCCATTTCGCTGTTGCATGAAACAGTCCGCCCCGACCAGCGAATGGCATTGAGCACACGGCAAGGGCGTTTGACGGCGGATATTTCTCCACAGGACCAGGGCACAATCACCATTTTCGACTTGACAGGCAAGCGCCTGTGTCAGATCAGCGTTGGTCAATCGGGCATTGTTCCCCTGCAGGGTCTTGTCGGCAAGGGATCATACATAGCGGTGTACTCGACCAATGGAATAACCAAACAAGTTCTTAACTTCACCAAATACAACTAAGGAGCGGCCCATGAAACGGAGTATGCCTCTTCTCTTGATTCTCGGATTGTTTGCAACGGCAACGTTTGCCCAGAACATCGCCACGCCGGTGTTTGTGCTCAAGGACGGAGACGCATCGGCTTCCGCCTATTCCGGCACCGACAAAACCATCTACGTTGACGGCAGCGCGAACCAGAGCCTGGGCTGGATCATGTTCCAGATGACAGGCATCGACGTGACGAAGATCGCGTCGGCGAAACTGGTGTTGTATGTGAATTCGCTGACCGGCCCTGGCACGCTGGAAGCGCATCTTTTGACGGCCGGCATAACCGCTCCGGAAAATAACGTGCCTCTTGCCGCAATTCCGGCGGCAACAGCGGCAACGGCAACACAGTTGCTCGGCACTGCAAATATCGGAAACGTTGTGCAGCTTGACCTCACCGCCGCGGTAAAGGCCGGGACGTTCAACGGCGTGGCCCTCGTGTCCTACGACGGGCTGGCAGCCTCGTTTGATTCCAAGGAAGGGCATCTTGCGCCGATGATTATGCTCACGAATAATGTGAACGACGTTGCTGCGGCCTGGTTTTCCGGAACAGCCGCGCCCACAACAAGTATCGGCAAAGACGGAGATTATTATCTGAACACCACAACCGGGGATGTGTCGGCAAGGGCATCGGGGGCATAGGCCGTGGTGACGAACATTGTGGGGCCCGCGGGTCCCCAAGGTTCAACCGGCTTGACAGGAGCGACCGGACCTGCGGGTCCGACCGGTGCTCAGGGAACGCAGGGATTGACAGGGGCGACCGGGCCAACAGGACCGACAGGCGCCCAAGGAACACAGGGCTTGACTGGTGCGACAGGAGCCACGGGTCCGGTAGGAACAAACGGAACCAATGGCGCAACCGGACCTACCGGTCCGCAGGGTCCGGCAGGGGCAAATGGGACCAATGGCGCAATCGGGCCTACTGGTCCGCAGGGAGCAACAGGCGCGGCTGGCGCAACAGGACCTGTCGGCGGGAGCAATACACAGCTTATTTACAATAATGCCGGCGCTGCCGCCGGCGCGGCCTTGTATTACAATAATTCAAACGGATATCTCGGTTTGGGAATATCGCCGCCTGTTTATCCTCTGGATGTCAACGGGGCTGTCCGGGCAACAATATTTTACGATTATAATAACACTGCTTTCTATCTTGACCCCGCCAGCACAAGTATGTTGAATACAGTGGAGGCATCCATTCTTTATGATCGCAATAACACTGCCTATTATCTGCAACCGTCCCAAGCAAGCATGTTGAATACAGTGGAGGCAGCCATCTATTATGATCGCAATAACACTACCTATTATCTGCAACCGTCCGGAACAAGCGTTTTAGACACTTTACGCGCAAGCATCTTTTATGATCGAGATAATACGGCTTATTATCTCGATCCGTCTTCCGCAATACAGTCAGGTGTGCTCAACGGAAACCTATGGATATATGAAACGGCTTACAATACTGGTATAAGGTTTGGTAGTCGCACGGAGGCCACAAGCGCAAGTAATTGGGCGGTTGTCGGTGAGGCTGTGGGTGCCGGCACTGGAACTAATTATGGTGTTTATGCCAATGGCAATGGCCCAACCGGTTCAGCGAATTATGGTATCTGGGCCTATGCTGGAGGCGGCTCTACCAACTGGGCAGGATACTTCTCCGGTAACGTATATTCAACCGGCACTTTCACAAGCTCCGACGAAAAACTCAAGAAAAATATCGAGCCTGTTTCCGACGCCTTGTCAAAAGTGCTTCGGCTCAGGGGCAGGACCTACGATTTCCGGACCGACGAATTTCCGAAAATGGGCCTTACCGAGGGCAAGAAATACGGGCTTATCGCCCAGGAATTGGAGCAGGTTTTCCCGGACATGGTGACGGAAGTTCCCTTGGCAAGGCCGCACGATCCTCACAAAGAAGACAACACCGGAACCGAAAGCGCCGCACCTGACACTAAAGAAACCATCAAGGCCATCAACTACACCGAGCTGATCCCCGTGCTCATCGAGGCGATCAAGGAACAGCAGAAGACCATTGATGATTTGAAGGCGGAGGTGGAAGGCCGCAGGAAATAATCCTGAAGGGACTATTCACGCTCAACAGGCGGCCGATAATAGCGCCGTTGTCTTATTCTTTGTCAAGTATGCCGGCGTCCGGTTCCGTGCTGACGCCGGCTTTTTTTAGCGATTTACAGATACAAACGTGTCGTCGATAGATGGAGTTTGCCCGCCAGCCATGCAGACCGGTATCGCTTCGGCGTTCGAACATTCCTTTGGCCGGGTGGCATTTCATTCCTTCGGAAAGGGCAATGCACCCATCCTGTTCCTCCACGGCATCGGCCATTCCGGAGCCGCATTGGAGGATGTGGGGCCGATGCTCGACAATCCGCGGCTGAAACTGATCGTTCCCGATTTGCTGGGATGCGGCGGTTCGTCGGCTTCGCCTCGTTTTTCCCATACCGCTGTCGAACATGCGCAGGTGTTTCTTGATTTTATCGAACAAGCCAACCTGGCTGATGTCGTTGTCGTCGGACATTCCTACGGCGGCGGCATAGCCCTTTTTATGGCGCTCAATGAAAACCATCCGGCGGCCCGGCGCATCAGGGCGCTCATCCTCATCGATTCCATGTGCTATCCCCAGCCGTTGCCGTTTTTCATC
>DATFYJ010000411.1:0-4923 GCA_035315105.1 Chitinivibrionales bacterium | reverse complement strand
TGACAGAATAAATACTTGGGCGCCCCGCCGCTTTGCGGCGGCGGCCCTCCCTCTAGGCTCGGCCGTTGGGCCTCGTTGCCGGACCGCCCTTAGGGCCCTTCGGGCCGGGGTCGGCCGGCAATTCGCACTAGCTCACCTTCCGGTCCTGCCTGGCGCTTGGCAGAGGGATGATCCACAATTGCCTCATCCCTGAATAATGAGAGTTTACTTGCAAGACGTCTGAGGATTCCACTTGGCGCAAGTATTGGAGCTTGACAAAACAGATTTCTGTTTCCGCGCGTTAGGTGGACCGGAGTGGTCCCGCCGTAGCGGGATTGCCGGTCGACCCAGCCGACAGGCATAGGGCGATCCGGCAACGAGGCGAATAGCCGAGCCCGCAGGGAGACCGACCCCATGTAGAGCCGCACTGCAGTGCGGCTCTACATGGGGGAACGCCCAGGTCACTTCTAAAATTGCGAAGAGGCGGGGCGCCCAGATATTCTCTATAGTTTTGAGACAGGCTGAACTTCCCCCACATGCGACCTTTTTTTTTCTTGCCATAATCCGCCATCATTAAATTTATGGACTAAGCCCTGTTCCGCAGCGTATCTTTCTGAAGAGAAAAAAATCCCCGGAAAGAACTCGTATCTGCTTTCAATGAAAAAGACATCCGTACACACAAAGACCGCTCCGCGGTCCCCTGGCATCAGGCTCCGGCCCGACAAGAAATCCGAAACCCGCGACGCGCTTGTAAAAGAGCGTGATCTGCTCAGGCTGCTTCTCGACGAACTGCCCGACAATATTTACGTTAAGGACTGCGCGGGCCGCTACGTCATCGACAACAGGGCGCACCGGAAGTTCCTCGGAGCCAAGACGGAGCAGAACGTGGCGGGCAAGTCGGTGTTCGACTTCTTTCCCCGGGCGCTGGCACAGAAATACGACGAGGACGACAAAAGGGTCATCGCCTCCGGAAAACCCCTGCTCAACCGTGAAGAACCGATCACCGATGCCTCCGGCACCGACAAATGGGTTGCCACCTCAAAAATACCTGAACTTGACAGAAAGGGAACCGTGTCGCGGCTCGTGTGCATCAGCCGCGACATCACCGACCGCAAACGCTACCAGGACGCGCTGGAAAAGACCAAGGCCGAGCTCGAGACGCGGGTAAACGAGCGCACCGCCGAACTCAAATCGGCCAACGAACGGCTCCGGGAACAGATCAAGCTTCTTAAGGAAAAGGCGCGCCTTGACGCCGAGCTCGAGGCCGCCCGGACCATCCAGCAGCGGCTCACACCGTCCTTCAAGCCGAAAATCCCGCGTGTCAACCTCATGGGATCATACCTTCCCGCCTACGAGGTCGGCGGCGACTATCTCGACTACTTTCAGAACGAGGCGGGAAACTGGGTGATCGCCATCGCGGACGTGTGCGGCAAGGGAATTCCCGCGGCGCTGCTCATGACCATGCTCCGGTCAACGTTCCGCGCGAGCGCGCGGCGCGAGACATCGGCGCGCGAGCTTCTGTGCTCCGTCAACGATTCCCTTACCGCAACCATCGACCACCGGTCATTCATCACCGCGCTCTGTCTCATCATCAGCAGCGACGGGAACTCGATGTCCTACGCCCGCGCCGGCCATCCGCCCTTGCTGCGGCTCGGCGCGGGCGGCGGGCCTCCGAAGGACATGAAGTCGGAGGGCCTCGCCCTGGGGCTGGCGCCCGACAACGCGACGTTCAGGTCCGGTCTTGAGGAGACGGTCATTCGCCTTGACATCGGCGACCGCTTCTTCATGTACACCGACGGCCTCATGGACGCCGAAGGAAGGGACAAGGAGTGCTTCGGCCAGGAGCGCATATGCGCGCTTCTCGCCTCCCTGCAGGGCGTTGACGCGGAGGGGCTTGTGTCGCAGGTGATGGAGCGCATCCGTCAATTTGCGGGCGGCGTGCCCTACCGCGACGACATGACCATGTGCGCCCTGAATGTGACCGGCGCCGACTGAAGAGCGTAGTAAAAAGTGTGAGCGCCCCCTTTGTTATCCGCCATCATCATAATAACGAATCAAACAGGTAGCTAGGCGCTGGGTTACAACTATTTGTAAAGCCCTATCCCACGATCATCGTTTCGACTTCCCTCAGTGCAGGTATTGATCGTGCACTGTCTGTAAAAAGTACTGTGGAGGACTACAATCCACAACTTTCCCTGGGTGCCCCCGCAGCCGAGGCTTCATTCTTGCAAACCAACTTTCTTGGGGGCTACCCACGAGGGAGTAGCGTAGGACACCGCAGGCCGAAGGCCGAGGAGGCCGGAGCGAGGGGGAAACTTCCCCCACCAAGAATATTCCCACTTTGCAATCATGAACCTTGCGCTCACCGCCTCCTTCTCACTTGTCACCTTTGCTACGTATTCTCCGACGGATAACCAGCCAAAAGTGTAACGCCTATCGGTAAACCCGTATTGCACGATCATTGCTTCGACAGAGCCTTTCCTGAGCCTGTCGAAGCATTCAGTGCAGGCCTTGATTATGCTTCATCTTAAAAGAGCACTATTGAGGACGACACGGCAAATGATATGTTATTTTTAGTCGTACAGTGCACCCATGCGAAGAGACATGGCATTAATACGGGCGCAATATATGAAACTTGAAAATCCCCTGGTCCAAAAAATTCTGCTATTTCTTATCGGGCTGATTGCCTGGGGAAATGTGGCCAATTTCGGATTTGTATGGGATGATACCAGCTATATCGTATATAACCAATCAATAAAAAGCCCGGCAAATGTGCCAGGATATTTCTTCGATATTTCCACAATGTCCCAGGGCAAGGATGGCACACTCGCCGCTGTTTTCAGGCCGTTGCGGAACCTATCGTACTTTCTCGACTACGCTGTTGCGGGGCTTCGTCCGGCTTGGTGGCACATTCATAACCTGCTGCTGCATCTGATTGCCGTATTTCTGGTGTATTACATTTTGCGCCGGCTGATCGGCGGGCACTATGCGGCCTTTCTCGGATCTCTTCTGTATCTTCTGCATCCGGTGCAGGTTGAAGCGGTTGCGTGGATAAAAGGCCGGGATGACCTCTTGTCAATGCTGTTCATACTGTCGGCATTGGCGGTATGGATCAAGACGGTGCAATTTACCCTCTTTCGAATGGTGCTTCTTTGCATGCTTTTTCTTTGCGCCTGTCTTTCGAAAGAACAGGCCATTGTTTTCCCCGTTCTGCTCTGTTTGTATGAAATTCTGCGGGCGCCGCGATTGCGTGAAAATGGCGCCTGGGTTCGGAACCTGGTGCTCTCAAAAAAAACATGGGCCCTGTGCGCCTTGTTCATCATTGCTGGGGGATACCTGGCATGGCGCACCATGGTTATGGGAAAAATCGGACAGGGCGCCTATCTTGCAGGGGACCTGCATTCGACAATGCTTACGATGATACGTGTGGCGGTTTACTATGTCAGGCTTGTTGTAGGTCCGGTCCATTTTTTTGTTGATTACGCGTGGATCACCCCGTCACATTCATGGCACGAATGGCGGGTGCTGGCCAGCGTGTGCATCCTTGCCGTTATCGGCGTTGCGGCATTTCTTGTGCGGAAGAAACATTTTTATTCCGCGTACGGCGTGCTGTGGTTTTTTGTCTGTCTTCTGCCGGTTTCCAACATTGTTCCGACAATGCAATATATGGCGGAACGGTTTTTATATATGCCCTTGTTCGGTGTCGCCTTGCTCTATGCCGATATCGTCAAGTATTGCGAACAACGGTGGCGGACCGCGACCGTGGCAGTTTCAACATGCATGATCCTTTTTCTTGGCGTTCAGACAATTCAACGTGCCTCGATCTGGCGCAGCGATAGCACGCTGTTCGGAGCGACCGCGCGGGAAACAGGCTATCAACTTGCGCGACCATATTTTAATTGGGTTGCGGCGCTTCTCAAGCAGGGAAAGGGTGCAGAAGCATTGCCTCATGCCCAGGCAATGTGGAATCGATACAGCACATCCAGCAGCATCAGCAAACTCCAGCTTTCCGGTCTCGCGCACAATCTCGGTGCGGCATATTTATTATGCAATGAAGTGAACAAAGCCTTGGTTTTTTTTCATATAGCATATGCCACGGACTCAACCAACGCATACAATGCACTGTGCGTCGGGCTCGCCGAGGAAAAAGCAGGTAATTCCGAGTCGGCCCTCAAATTTCTTGACAGAAGCCTGCTGCTTGAACCCAATAATTCCACTGTTATATTTGAGCGCGGTCTGGTCCTGAAATCGCTTGGAAATTTTACGGGAGCTGAAAATGCGTTTCGTGAAAGTCTGGCGATCACGCCAACGGAAGAATCCTTCTATTGCGCTTTGTTCGACCTGTTGTGTGAGCAGAAGATGTTTGCCGAAGCTGAAAAGGTCCTGAACAACGCAACAGCGCGATGGCCTGCAGATAGCAATCTTGCGGAAAAAGAAAAGACGCTGCAATCGGCCCGGAAGTAACCAGGTAAAATCCAGCGGAAGAATTTAACCGGACAGGTGGCCAGTCCCAGGAGGAGGAGAACTATCTGTCAAAGTATTTGCCACGATCATCACTTCGGCAGAGCCTGTCCTGAGCCTGTCGAAGGACTCAGTGCAGGCCTTGATCGTGCACCGTCTGTAAAGAGCACCGTCGAGAACTACAATCCAAGTATGGGTTGCGCAGACTGACAAGTTGCGGGTTGGAAAATGCGAGGGCGCTGTGGTACCTGGCTTGTACCATTTACAACTTACCGAAGATATGGTCTTGCGCAAGCGGAACAGAGAGAGTCACGTGATACCAGACTGGTGGCTTTCGCGCCAGGTTGGACTGAAGGGTCCCGCGGGATTGCCGGCCGACCCTCGCCGCAGGCGACTAGGGCGGTCCGGCAACGAGGCGAATAGCCGAGCCCGAAAGGAGAACCGCCGCCGCCTTCGGCGGGGCGCCCAGATCTTCTCTTGAGT
>DATFYJ010000410.1:0-6038 GCA_035315105.1 Chitinivibrionales bacterium | reverse complement strand
AAAGTCTTCCGTACATCTCCATCCACATAGAGCGGAATCGAATCCGCCGGCCCAACCGCGGCGCCCATGTGATTTGACGTCACGGCCGCGCCAAAAACCTCCGAGTAGCTGTGCATATACCGTAAATTCCATGACCAGTTTTCGCCGATGAGACCGTTCATCCTCAACAAGGCGCTTTCGTCGTTGAGAGACGGTGACTCCGAAACGCCGTTGCCGTCGGCATCCCATTGTCCTTCGTAAAAGTGATGTGCGGCAACGAGAATGCCGAGTTTCGCGCTGTCTGCCACGGCTGTCCCCGAGAATGAAAGATGGTTCCAGTCGTTATTGCCTATGGCAGCGTCGGCCGTGATGGAGTTACGAGTGGGGTTACGAAAACGAACGTCCATGGCTCCACCCATAGCTCCCGGCGCCAAAAGAGAGGCTCCGGGACCGCGTGAGATATCGATGTCGGCGACCCCTGCAGTGGTGAGTGCGTCAACGCCGTAAAAACTTGTTACCGGCGTGTAAATCGGAAGCCCGTCGACAAGCACGGTTGTGTGATTTGCGCCCAGACCATTGATCTGAATCTGCTTGAAACCACATGAACTGCATCCTGTCAAGACACAGACGCCCGGTTCGGAGGTTACTGCCTGAGTGAAATCATCCGCATTCTTGAGGAAGATGGCCTCAGGCGTAACCACGCTGGTGGGTTGGATGGCGTTGGACATGGCTCCGAGGCGGTCGAGGCGGGCTTCGTTGAGTTTCTGGGTGGTAACAGTCATCGTATCGAGCAAACGTATTTTTTGCGATGAGGAATCCGGCTTGGTTTGCGCCTGCACAAAATATGAAAAAGTAAAAAGAACGGTCACCACGAACAAAAACGATTTACGCACGGGATTACTTGACATAACAATTCCTGAAAACCCGCGTACGCGTAGTTGATATATCAATAATTTTAAATTGAATTTCATATGCCTCCCGAGTCGCATGGCTAAACAAATTGCAATAAGGAATAAACGCTGAAAGCCCGGGAGGGTTCGGCCTATTTATTTGGATACTCCGTCTGAATTATATATGCATTTTGCCTAAATAATTTAGACTGGGAGTACCCTATCCAACTCCCGGCAGGTCAGCAAAGCGAAGTGTTTTAAGAAACCGAGATCAAAGCGGGAGGTGCGCGGCTATCAAAAGCGGACACAAAGCCGGGAATGAAACATTGCACTACGTGGCGAGGCAAATCAACAATGGAGTCCGTTACCGATGGAAGAGAAAAAACCGTTTCAGCTACAGGGGCGTGATTCTGCATTGTGCAAAACGCACAGTCATCATGGTCCAGGCCGTCATTATGGTGATGGGCAGGTAGGGCAATGCCCAAAAAGAAGCAGATATATAGCGAAAAGAAAATCTTTGAAAAAAGATTTCTTTGCATAGCTTGAATAAGTAAAAGCGGTTTATTGCGCATAATAATACCTTAAAATACGCATTGTAAAAGCGGATATTGACGGTTTTTTTTCGTTTCGCCTCTCCGAATATTTCAAAGAACAAAATACGATAAATCTATGAATCAGTCCATATTCCCACTTTTTTCAGAAAGCGTTTGACATAGAATGTCTCCTGTTTCTCTAAGGTATGTCAATATCAACAAAAAATCCATCGCTACGAGACTCGGACAGGTCTTTATTAAAACCTGGTCGTCAGGCTCAGACGAAAACTAATCGGTTCGGACGGATGAATTTCAAAGTCGCTTACGCCTGCGGCCGGTTCGCCCTTGAGGCGGGTTGCATAATAATATTCCATGTCGTTGACTTGTGCGTTAAAGATGTTTAAGATGTCAAGGGTGAGCCGCACATTGCGATTGAAATCGTACGCGACCTGGCCGTTAAAGAGCGTGGAAGCGTCCGACCTCTCGCTGTTGTCTTGAACAAGCGCCCGAGGGCCAAAGTAACGCATAAAAAGGCTTGCCGACCAGGGCCCGAGCCTGTGTATGGAGGCGCCGGCCGACACTGCCGTTTCGATGGCTTCCGGCACATATTGGCCATTCGTATCGGGGTTAATGAATCGGGCCTGAGAGTACGACACGTCGAGGTCAAAGAGCAGCCAGGGCAGCGGCTGGTAGCGTTCGCTCCATTCTACACCCATACGGCGGGACGGCGCCGAGGGGTCGGTGGTTCCTTCATCGGCGTCCCAAACCAATTCTGAGTTGAAATCGAGAAGCCACAAGGCAAGCGAGCTTTGCAGTCCGGGAAGGGCATCGTTGCGGCCGCCGATTTCAAATCCGCGCGACCGTACGAGGAGTGTCACTTTGTCAACAGAATCGCCTGTCTTGTCGTTTATGATTGCGGTGGCTCCGCGAACGTCGTTGGAGTGATACCCGTCGCCGTAATCGGCATATAACTCTGTTTTCGCCCACGGCCCCAAAACAGCCGTGACCTTCGGCAAAAGGAGTGCCCCGTCCGCACTCCCGGAGTTTTCCGTGTGGTCGGAACGGACATCGGCATTCAGATACACTCCTCTCAGTCCGAGCATAACCTTCATCCACGGCGTCAGCCGGCTCTCCAGATCGGCCCAGGGTTCTATTTTCGTTTCGGTCACACTATCCACACCCCAGGACTCGAGCACCCGGCGGTGATCGGTGTGCAACAGTCCCACTGGATCAATCAGGTCGCAACGCGCATCGAGGCCTATCCGGGCTTTTTCCTGGAAACCGAGCAACGAGAATTCCCGTTGCCAGTTGTCCGATGTTCCAAAGAACCATCGGCTGTCTTTCTGGTTCATCTGATCGCCGTTCACCGTGTCGTCGAGAAAGTAGGTGAAATTTGAGAAAAGATTCATGTAGTACTGCACAAGGTATGCGTTGGCCGAAAGCACGCCGCCCCCAAGCTGTCCTTTCCAGGAAGTTGACAGGCCATAGCGGTGAGACGTTCCGCCGTCGCTGGAATCCTCGGTGCCCCAGATGCTGATGTGACCCTCGGTAACGGCCCGCTGCGGGATATGGTTGGTGGCGTTCCATTCACCTGAATAATACATAGCCTCAACATCAAAAGTTCCCTCGCCGAGCTGTCGGGACCAGCGCACCATGCCGTTGTACTTGTTATAGTCCTGGGGAACAACAAACGGTCCGTCCTGGTGCATTGCCTCAAGCCCGAGAAGCAGTTTCCCGCCGACCAGATCGGTGGAAGCGGTGCCAAGGGAACGGTAGTAGCCGTAAGAGCCGAGAGTTGCCGTCACAAAAGGATGGGCAAGCTGCTTGTCATAGAATATGTTGATCGCTCCTGCGGAAGAAAAATCACCCTCGGCCGCGTTGTAGGTTCCCTTGAAATAGTCGGCATGATCTATGAGTTCAGGAATTACAAAGTTAAGGTCGTCGTAGCCCTGGCCGTGGCCCTGCGTTGGAAGGTTCACCGGCACGCCATCAACAGAAGTTGCGAAGTCGGTCCCGTGGTCGAGGTTGAAGCCGCGCAGAAGAAACTGATTTGCCTTGCCTGCGCCGCTGTGCTGCGTGACAATGAGTCCGGGAACAAGTTCTTCAACCTCACCGGGCCGCAAAATCGGACGATCCTCCAGAAGTTGGCTTGAGTAGGTTCCGCTACTGGCGGCGCTGGTTGTTCCTGTTTTGTTCTGATAATGCCCGATCACATTTATCGGAGCGAGTTCCGTTATTCCTGTCTTCGTTTTCGCGGGCTTGGTCGTCTGGGCGTTGAAATCGTTTGCCGCCTTGGCGCTGTCATTGGAAACCGGAACAGCCGAATCACTTTCCACTGGAACCGGCATTGTCTCCACATGGGGAATCTCGGCCCGGCATACGCCCGCAAGAAACAGTCCCGCAAGGATAAAACAATGAGCTTTCCAAAACAGAATTCCCGCTGCATCACCGTAAACACGCGCCAAACCCGAACTCTTCCTCATCGTCGTCCCTTTCTGTGGGATACGGCATCCCGGATGACGGGCCTCATGGCAAACCATAGGCCTTGTTGGTGGCAAAGATTCTTCGGAACCGCGCGCCACAACCAGCAAATGTCTTCGCGTGGTAGCATGAATATACCTTTTGTGCTACTAATGATAGCATAAAATTGTTTTTCATGCCACTATATCCATCCACTATTTTTCTGGTCAAGGAGTCCCCATGCACATTCCCGACGGTTATCTCGGCCCCATCACCTGCGGCATCGGCTACGCCGCCATGACGCCGATCTGGGTGATTGCCTCGCGCCGCGTGAAAAAGACGCTTGCGGCCAGGCAAGTCCCGCTCCTCGCCATCGGCGCGGCATTCTCTTTTGTCATCATGATGTTCAACGTCCCGATCCCGGGCGGCACCAGCGGCCATGCCGTGGGCGCGGTGCTTGTCGCCATTCTGCTCGGCCCGTGGGCGGCCTGCATTGCCGTGAGCGTCGCGCTGGTGATACAGGCCCTTCTGTTCGGCGACGGGGGGATAACCGCCCTCGGCGCAAACTGCTTCAACATGGCGTTTGTGCTTCCGTTCGCGGGGTATTTCGTCTACAGATTGATAAGTGGTAACAGCCCGGTTAAATCGGTTCGAAGGGTTATCGCAGCGGGGATTGCCGGATATTTCGGACTCGTTATTGCGTCCCTGTGCGCAGGCATCGAATTTGGATTGCAGCCGCTGCTTCATCATACCGCTTCGGGCCAAGCGCTGTATTGCCCCTACGGACTAAAGGTCGCGATCACCGCCATGGTCGGCGGACACGCGCTCGTATTCGGGTGGGTGGAGCTTATCGTCACGGCGCTTGTCGTCAAATTCCTTCAAGCGCAGGACCCGTCGCTGCTCGGGCAGGAAACAGGGGCGGCATCATGAAAACAACGACAAAGCTGTGGATCGGACTCGGCGTTCTTGCCGTCCTTTCCCCAATAGGCCTCTATCTGCCGGCGAAATTCAAAGCGGGATCGGCATGGGGAGAGTGGGGCGCAGAGGAAATGAAGGGACTAGTCGGATACATTCCCAGGGAACTGGAAAAACTCGGAAAGCTGTGGAACGCTCCATTGCACGATTATGCCTTCAAAGGGTGGGAGAACCTCGGCTTTAGACATTTGAGCCTTGCGTATGTCGTCTCGGCGGTTGTCGGCATCGGGTTGTGTGTCGCCCTCGCATTTCTGCTCGGAAAACTGCTTTCCAAAAAGGAAAATGGGCGATGAGCGGAAAGAATACCGGCGGGTTTCTGGAGCGCACCATTCTGGGCACGGTTTCCTTGCTCAAGGAGACCGTGTCGGCGGAGGGCATTGCAGGCCGCAAAGGATTTCTTCAGGGCCGCGATCCCCGCTTTAAGCTCCTCGGCACGATCCTGTTGCTGGCAACGGTCCTGATGTCGAAAAGCGTCGCCGAGCTGTCGGCAGTCTATTGCGCCGTGCTCGTTCTGGCCGGGGTTTCATCAATAGGACTCCTGCTGTTTCTTGAGCGTACACTCCTGTTTGTCCCGATATTCTCACTCTTTATCGTGGTGCCGGCGATCTTTGATGTCGTGACGCCCGGCGAGCCGCTCGCTTCTTTCACGTTGTTTGGATGGAACCTTGCGATCACGAGACAAGGAGTTGACTCCGCAATCATTTTCTTTATGCGGGTGCTCGATTCGGTCTCCCTTGCGGTACTGCTCGTGCTCACCACACGTCAGCACGTTCTTCTCAAAACACTTCGCATATTTCGCGTGCCGCAGCTGTTCGTCATGACCCTGAGCATGAGCTTCCGATACATCTTTCTGCTTCTCGATATCATCCTGAGAATGTTCGTTGCAATCAAGAGCCGCGTCGGATTTGTTTCGTCCGCCAGAGAGGGCCGCAGAGTGGTTGCTTCGAACATGGCCGGCCTGTGGCTTCGATCATACCGGCTGCAATCACAGGTGTACGATGCCATGGTGTCGCGGGGATACGCGGGCGAGGCGCATGTACTTGACGAATTCAAAGCGACGGCGAAAGATTTTGTTTTTTCCGCACTTGCGCTCTGCGCGTTGATAGGAACAGTATGGCTCAACAGATATTTTCACTGAGAGGCGTCGGGTATTCGTATCCGGGCAACATCCCGGCCCTCAAGGACATCTCCCTGACCATAA
>DATFYJ010000409.1:0-2522 GCA_035315105.1 Chitinivibrionales bacterium | reverse complement strand
CGGAGCCGAAATAACCGCCACCGATATCTTCCCGGAGTTCCTGGCGTTGGCAAGGAAAAGGATACCGGCCGAAAACGTCCTCACCCAAATCGCCGACGCCGAAACCCTGAGCGGATCGGCCGACAGCAGCTTCGATGCAGTCGTCGGTTTGTCGATACTCCATCATCTTGACATTGACAAGGCACTTGCCGGGATTCATCGCGTTCTACGGCCCGGCGGAACAATGGCTTTTTCCGAACCGAACATGCTAAACCCGCAAATCGCCATTCAAAAGAATATTCCCGCGATAAAAAAGGCCTGCGGTGATTCTCCCGATGAAACCGCTTTTTTCGCCTGGCTGATAAAGAAGAAACTTGACAGGCTCAACTTCAAGGAACTTTCCGTTGTCCCATTTGATTTCCTGCATCCGGCTGTTCCCGATTTCTTGGCGGCGTCGGTGGAAAAAATCGGTTACATCTTGGAAAAGATCCCTTTGATAAGGGAAATTGCCGGCTCTTTGTTTATCGGCGCAAAGAAATAAACAAATTTGCAGTTTCCTTTTTGCCGCTGGCATAATGTGAGAAGCGCGCTTTTTTCGAACATTGCGCTATCAATGCGCTTTCCGTAACATTCCGTCACTTCACTCTGTCAAATTGAAGAATCCCGCAGTCCCGCGGGACGGGGAATCTTCCATCCCTATGGAAAGAAAACATACTTATAGTCGCTCGCTAACCCCGGAGCAAGCTCCGGGGAATGCGCTCGCTGTGGGATTCAAATGCGAGGTTTAGGATGGGCGTTGCTGTTCATCCAAGACCGAAATGGCATCGTTTCACATTTCTCATAGGAGGGTTCCATGCGTTGTTTGTCTGTTTTTGCATCACTGGTGGTTGCAGGTCTGTTCTCTGTTGTCTCTGCCCAGCAAGGACAGGGAGGCCAAGGCGGCCATCGTCAGATGATGTCGGTGGAGGACAGGGTCAACCACCTCAAGACACAGCTTGATCTTTCGGCCGACCAGGTGACAAAAATCACCGCAATCCTGCAGAACCAGCGTGAAACAATGCAGACATTGCGTCAAAAATACGGTGATGACCGCCAAGGCATGCGGCAGGCAATGACCGCGCTTCGCACAGGCACCGACAACGAGATTTCCGCGGTGCTCACCGACGTTCAGCGGAAAAAGTACGATGCCATGATCGCTCAGCGGCAGAAGGAACGAGGCGAGGAGGGACAAAACAATACGCAGGGCAAGCCCGCTCCTCAGAACAACAAGGCGCAGTAAGGCCGGACCTTTACATGACGGGGCTGTTTCTGGTGACAGGCAGGCGATTAAAACCTTGCTCCCCTGCCTGTTTCTGTCAAGAACAGAGACGACTCTTGCTTTTTGCACAGCGTGCGCTTATATTCCTCCTCAGTTACCCGTCACTATGTTGGGGAGCCTGTCGCCACCCGAATATAAAAAGGGGGTTGTCGCATGCCGCCAACGAACGGAACCACGCAGTTGCAGCAAACGCTTCCTGCACAACCGGAAAAACCTTCCGAAGCCGACGCAGTTCAGAATTCCGGTTCTGTTGATTTTGATTCTGCAGACCTGCGAATGCGGAGGGTGACCCTCAATGTCGCGTTAACTGTGGGTATTCTTGCATCCGGTTTTTTCGGCATTCGGGACACATTGCATCATTCCACCTCCATAGCACTCATGTCGCTGTTGTCCGTTATCGGGCTGCTTGCGATTCTGATCGTGAATTCCGTGTTCCGCCGTCTTGAAGAATTCATCATCGTGTGTTTTGTAGCTTTGACGGGAATTGGATTCCTTGCCCTTCTGGCAACCCAGTTTCCCCACCCGACAGTATCCTTGTGGTGTCTGCTGTTTCCGCTCGTGGCGTTCTTTCTCCTTGGACGCAACCAGGGCATTGCCGCGGTGGCAGCCTACGATTTCGCAGCCGCACTTATCTTCCTGGTCGATATCACGCTATGGACGCACAAGTATTCCTCCGAATACGCGATCCGTTTCGAAGCAGTCCTGTTTGTCATTTCCGTAATATCATATTACTTCGAGGCCTCCCGCGCCCGCTCGCACGGGGAGTTGGACGCACTCAACCGTTCGCTTGCCCAGCGCGTTGAAGAAAAGACGCAATCGCTGATGGCAAGTCAGGAACGCCTCCGCCAGGCTGAGAAACTGGAATCCATAGGACGCCTCGCGGGCGGCATCGCGCACGATTTCAACAACCAGCTCGCAGGCATCATGGCCTTTGCCGACCTTATCCGCATCACGGCAGAGGAAAATTCCGACATCCGCCAGTACGCGGAGAACATCATGGCAAGCTCCCGCCGGTCTGCGGACCTCACCGGCCAGCTGCTCGCGTTCGCCCGCAAAGGCAACCTGCTCAAGATGCCGGTCGACATTCACCGGCTTCTCACCGACCTCGCCTCGCTGCTCGGACGAACTCTTGACAAACACATCACGGTCAAGCAGACCCTTGCGGCTCAGCGGCCGCAGATCCTCGGCGATCCCTCCCAATTGCACAGCGCGTTCCTCAACATCG
>DATFYJ010000408.1:0-3610 GCA_035315105.1 Chitinivibrionales bacterium | reverse complement strand
GAATGCAGGTGGTTCCTCTGCCAGTTGTGCGTGAAATCCGCTTCGACTTCGTTTATTTTCTGCGGGAACCGGTACAGGGTAGGCACGGTGAGCCACTGCCACGATTCGGCGTTTCTGATCCGGTTGCGGTTCTGCAGACCGTTCTTTTCAAACTGCACGTCGTTGAGGAAGACGAAAAGATCGGCGGAGGCCATCTTGTGGAAGTACGCGGGTCCGGGCATGTACTGGGGCTGGTGCACTGCGATTTTCATGATGATAAATATATCAAATGCGCCAGGGAATTAAGCGGCGACGTGCAATTGTGCATATATAAGAAGCAGAAGAATATGGGCGCCCCGCCGCACTCTACAAGTCAAAACAGGAGTTGGGCGTTCCCTGACGTAGAGTTGCACGGAGGTGCGACTCTACGTCAGGGCGGCCCTCACTCCGGTCTCGGCCTCCGGCCTCGGGCGGCCTGTCCCTACCGCCTTCGGCGAGGGATCAGGCCGCACCGCGCTTCAGCGCGGCCTCCGTTCCGGCCTAACGCGCGGCAGAAGAATTATCATCAGTCAATATTTTTTTTCACGCCAGCTGGTTTCACTCAACAATGATGAACTTGTCTAGAACCTCTGCAACACCTTATCTATTTAACATTTCAACTATTCAACTTTTAAACTCTTAAACTTTTCAACTACTACATTTTCCACCGCTCTCCTCGGGTGCCCCCGCACAGGTGTGTGGTTCAGCAGCTGCTTCCACTTGGGGTGCACCCAGGAGGGGGTGACGGAGGACGCCGAAGGCGGCCGCAGGCAAGGGGATACTTCCCCCACAAGCTATATTTATTTTTATACTCTTTTCGAGAAACCATGAACATCATCATCACCGACAGCCTGGGTCAAGAGAAAAACGCCGTCTCCGTGGATAACCGCATCGAATTTGCCGACGCGCTACGCGCTTTTGCCGCAGTGTCAATCGTGTTCCTGCACGTCGCTTCGCCCATCGCGCAGCACCCTGCCGAGTTTTCTCTCGGCTGGTGGTGGATTGCGAACATCATCTATTCGTTCGCGCGGCCCAGCATTGTTCTGTTCGTCATGGTGAGCGGGCTCCTTCTCCTGTCGCCGTCAAAGGAAGAAAGCATGACGCTGTTTTTCCGGAAACGGTTTCTGAGGATCGTCGTGCCATTCGTCGTGTGGGGGACTGTTTACTTTTTCTGGAAGACGCACGGACATGTCTCGGCCCACTCGTTTGCCCGTTTGGCGCGCGAGTTCGTTGAAGGCCCGGTATACTATCACCTGTGGTTTATTTATACGATTGCCGGCATCTACCTTGCAACGCCGGTGTTCCGCGTGTACGCGAAACACGCATCGCGCTCGAATTACACCTATCTGCTTGCGCTGTGGTTTACAGGCACGTGCCTGTATCCGCTGGTCCGCCATTTCTGGGGAATCGCAATCGGCATTCCCATCATGGTAGCCGGGGGGTTCCTCGGCACATTCCTGCTTGGAAATTTCCTGCGCGACGTGCGGCCCGGGAAACGAACTTCAGCGTGGCTCGCGCTTCTTGCGGCGCTCTGTCTGGTCGCAACAACCCTGTCCGGTTTCATGCTTTCGTCGGGACTGCGCAACGCCTACGACTCCACGTTTCAGGATTTCCTGAGTCCCACCGTGGTCATCGCAGCGGCCTGCATATTTCTTGTTTGTAAATCCCTTCCGTTCGATGCCGTACGCCGCGCCGCGCCCCGGCTCTACGGGATTGTGCCGGCAATCAGCGGCGCGAGCTTCAGCGTTTACCTGATGCACATTTTGGTCCTGGAGATCCTCAAGGGACACCTTCCGGGTTTTACTCTTGACGCGACCTTCGTGCATCCGATACTCGGAATTCTGCTGACCGCCGTTCTCACGCTTATGGTGTGCGTGACCGTGACGGTGGTGATGAGAAAGGTGCCATGGGGAAGATTGGTGTTTCCATAATATCAATTATGTAATTCTCAGGAGAGCCTTTAATGAAATGCCCCGCCTCCTGCACGCCATACCACGAAATCGCCCTGTTCATCTTTTTAATTTGACACCAAGCCCCATAGACCGTATAATCCCAATGGAGCAAACCGGTTCAAAAGCCGGCGTGAACAGAAAATCGGTCTGCGGACCAATGCAGGTGGAAAGAAATTGTCGTACGGTTGCGGCCGGTTTCCGGAGAAAGAGAAATTCCCTTTTCAAGAACAGGAGGCAGTGGTTATGATGAAATCAAAGTCTGCGCTCAGGTTATATGTGCGCGCATTGGTGGCTTTGCCGGTTATGGGGCTGTTCACCATCGCCTGCATCAGTTGCACGAATCCTCTTGCTGGCGTAACCGGCTGCAATTCAGGGTACACGTACTGCAGCGGTTCGTCAAAGTGCTGCCCCAACGGGTATCCTTATCATTGCAATCAGGGAAGTGCTTCAGGAACATGCTACCAGAGTATCCCGACCAACCCTCCATGCACGACATACGACAAATGCACCGGCTCGTAGGCATCTGCGGCCGGACGATCTGTCATGCGTGCCGAAAGCATCATGCTGCCGTTGCAATTGGTTCACTGCGATGCGAGCCTTTGTCAAGCGTGTCTGGTTTCTAAGGCGGAACCGTGAAACTGGCGGAGGCAAAGAAACCGGAAATCTTCTCAAAGAACTTCCTTGTTGTCCTCTTGATCGTAAGTGTCCTCACCAATGTCATCCTCGTGATACAGCAGCGGAATCCGAATGCCCTTGCCGGCATTCGATTCGCCTTCACACCGGCGCCGCAGGTGCTTCCCATCGACCATGTCCGCGGCAACCCGAACGCCAAATACACGGTCATTGAGTATGCCGATTTTCAATGCCCTTTTTGCGCGCAATTTCATCAGTCTATGTGCACGATCATGAAAGAGGCAGACGTTCGATGGGTGTACCGCCATTTCCCGCTCAGCAATCACCCCCTTGCTCCGAAAGCGGCTGAAGCTTCCGAGTGCGCCGGAGATCAGGGAAAGTTCTGGGAATACAGTGACGCCCTGTTCGGACTCAAGGCGGAATTGACGGATGAGACATTCATTGCTTTGGCGCGGCAGATGGGTCTCGACGCCGCACCCTTTGAAAAGTCTTTGAGTGCCGGGAAACATGGCGACGCCATTGCCGGGCAGGTAAGGGACGCGGGAAAAATGGGGATATCAGTGACGCCGACGCTTTATATTAATGGCAAACGTTTTGACGGCCTTGTTCCTTTGGAAACGCTGAGAACGCTGGTCAATGCAAAACCCGTGAAATAGAAAGAGGCAACTCTCATGAAAACAACTGCAGTTCTGGGATGCGCGTTGTTAATAATGAGTTCTCTTGCCAAGCCGTCTTTTTCCCAGGTGCCGTCCTGGCCTCCGGGCGGTACGTCGGCGTCTCCCATAACCGCCGCCATGAAACTGCCGGTAAATCGTTACGTGCCGTCAACAAAGAAATACAACCTGGTATGGGCCGACGAGCTTTTCGGCCAGCCTGCGGGAAAAATCCAGTTCATTGCCCAGAACTATGTGGCGAGCCAGAAAATGGCTGCATCCCAGGTCGCCGATTACCGTGCGTACAATTCCAATTTTCTCTGCGTGATTTATCATCTGTCAAACGGCATCAAT
>DATFYJ010000407.1:0-4092 GCA_035315105.1 Chitinivibrionales bacterium | reverse complement strand
CTAGTGTAGTGTTTCCTAATTGGCTATACGATTATCGAATGCTGTCATGCCCGTGAAAACGGGCATCCAGTGAAGGTTTAGAACTGGATTCCCGCTTTCGCGGGAATGACATTTGCATATACATTTGCGACACATTACACTAGTAACGGTCAACCTTCTTTCGGTTCCCGGCCCGGCGCCGCGGTTTTTATCAACCGGGATGCCGCACCCGTTGGACGCGTCTGGGAACACATGCGGGACCACTGTGACATGACAAGAATATGCCGTGCAATTGCCGCGGCAATCCCAACTCTCTTGGTGCTGCTGCCTGCCGGTCCATCCGCTCAGCCCGTGGGAAAGTATGCCGTCTTCTTCGGCTCGTGCACGGTTCCCGGCGACAGTGCTCCCTGCATGGCCATGCGCTCCTTTGCGCGGAGCGGGAGGCGGTTTCTCCTGACGGTCGATTTGAGCACCCTTGCGACGCGCGTCGTGGACCGCGACAGCGTGACCTGCGAGCACGCGACGCTTTCCAGCCTGCGAAAACGTTACGGCCTCACTCCTTATGTACTCGCACTTGACAGCGCGGAAAGACGGTCCGCGCTTGAACTGGATGCCGGGATCGTGCATGGCCTGTCGCGCGAAAACGGCATTGATCTCACCGCCGATCTGTGTCCGTCAAAGCTTCCTCTTGCCAGGAAATTCTTTACCGATCTTCTGGATCGATTTTTGCCGGAGGAAAAGCCGGTACCCATAGCGCTTGCGGTCACCGGGAACTGGATGTACGATCATCAGGAAGACCTGCGCTGGCTCAAGGCTCTCCAGGACAGCGGCGAATTAAACATTACGTGGATCAACCACTCGTACAATCACCGATGGGCCGACAGCCTGCCCATAGCAAAGAATTTCTTGGAAATCAAGGGTACCAATCTCGACGTGGAAGTGCTCAAGACCGAACGCAAAATGCTGGAATACGGAATAACGCCCTCGGTGTTCTTCCGGTTTCCCGGCCTTGTTTCGGACAGCATGCTGTTTGTCAAAATTACAGCCTACGGCCTGATCCCGGTCGGAAGCGACGCCTGGCTTGCCAAAAATCAATCGCCCCACAACGGTTCCATCGTCCTCGTTCACGCAAACGGCAACGAACCCTACGGCATCAAACGTTTTTTCGATCTTGTCCGCGCTCACCGCGACAGCATTCTCGCCGGGAAGTGGCTGCTCTACGATCTGCGCGAGAGCATCGTTTCAGAAACCGTCCCTGCAAGCGGGGGCCGCTAAGTGAGGCACGCAAGGATAGCAGCCTGGTGCGCGGTTGTGTTGACAGTTGCAACTGTTGGGGCGGCCCAGACCGATTCGGCCGCCGGCGGGATGTTCAGGCTTGACCTCGCGCTCGCCGACGTTCCTGCCAATGCCGGGCGCGGCGCCTATTGGCCCGCCATGTCCGAGGCCAGATCGTTTACCGCCTCGTTCTGCGAGCTGATGAATTCCGCGATTCTTCTCGGCACCTCAGGCATCCGCAATCCGTTTGCACAGACCGGCGTTGCCATGGGCCTGGAGGCGTGCGCTCTTCTCTTTGACGTCTACGTTCCCTTCGGCGTAACCTGGATGCACGAGGAATATCACCGCACGGTGCTGTCGAACCGGGGCATTTCGTCCTACGACGGCGTGTACGATTTCAACCTCGACGCGACCGCGGTTTCGGTGTACCACGTTTCCGACGAGGCCCTGGAAAACCTCAAGGCAGAACATCCGGAGGAACTGGTGCGGTGTGAAGAAGCCGGGTACGAAGCCCAGGTGGACCTTGCAGGGGCGCTGTTGCGGGACGGAATGATGCACGGCGCGCGCTTTATCGAACCGGCCGCGCTTTACTCGCTGTTCTCGATTTCGTTTTACCTATGGTTCAATACCACCTCCTACGCCGACGAGGAAACCCGCGAATTCAACGCCAAGGAAACCACGGTTGACCAGCGCGACATTGTCGGGTGGGACTTTTCGGCGTGGACCTACGACCTTCACCGGCCAAACGAACCCTACGCGACGCGCGGCATTCATTCGGGCGGGACCGGAATCAACCGTTATATCCTGTGGTCGCAATTGACCTCTTCGGAACAGAGCTACCTCAGGTTTCAGGCAGCTCTCTCGCTTGTCAATTTTATCCGGCCGCAGTTGTACGGCGTAAAGCCGTGGCAATGCGCCTTCGGCGGCGGGCAGTGCGCGCTTACTGGAGGCCTTACGCACTACCTGACGCCGTTCGGATACATGATCGGCGCATACGGCATGGCGCGCGCGCCGGGCGCGGGGATAGTCGCAGGCGTCAATATGTATGCCAATGGCCGCCTGGCCCTTCCGGGAATCGACGTCTCGCTGGTCGATGTCCCGGTCTCATTCGCATCGCCGGGGCTCTTCTGGTCGCCGCGGCTGTCGCTGTGGCTGCAGCCGTCGGACCAGCGTTTCTACGGCAAGACCGCGGAGGCCGGGGGTCTCACGTCGCAGCGCTTGGACATAAGGCTGTCGCGGTTTGCGAGCCTCTATGCGGAACTGGAGGCAAAAACGAAAGGATGGGCCGCGGGAACCGTGGACCTGGGAGCGGCGCTTTCGCTGCGCGCGGGCACGGTGTTCGCATTTTGAAGAGAGGGGAATTGAGCCGCCAAGGATTTGAACCCCGATCTCCGACAGAAAGAATGTCGTGCTCTACCACTTAAGCTAGCAGCTCAAAGACCAGTAAATATACGAATCTTCACCCCGCTTGGGCCATTATATTATTTTATCCCAGTCAATTTGGCGCGATCCCTCGGCCCGAAAGAATCCACATCGCATGACAGTCCCAGATTTTCCGTCCAGGCTCGCCCATGTTAAAAAATACGGAAGCAACTCTTTTTCGACACTTCTGCTCTACGACGACGTCACGTCCTTTCCGCTTACCTCCTGCGAGGGGTTCATAGGATACCGCAACGGCCGCAAGCTGCTCGTCGTGTTCGGTGAACCGGTGTGCGATCCCAAAGACTACCGGGCTTCCGTGAGCGAGTTCATCGCGTTCTGTAAAAAGAACGGCAAACAGTTCATGTTCATCTGCTGCGGCGAAAAATTCAAGAACGACGTTGAAAATCTCGGGTTCAGTTCCATCAGCATCGGCGAAGATTTCATCTTCGATACCGCCACCTATGCGCCCAGGGGCGACAAAAACAAGATGATCCGGCTTGCCCGAAATCACGCGATCAGGGCAGGCGCGGTTGTAAAGGAATACGATCACGCCAGTGGTTCCGACCCCGCACTCGAAAAGAAATTCGAGGAAATATCCGTGCGCTGGCTCAAGAAGACCAACCGGTTCAAGGCGCACATTCTCAATCTTAACCTGTTCGAGCACCGGGAACTCAAACGGTATTTCTACGCCGAGGCGGGCGGGACTCCCGTGGCGTTCATCAGCTGCCTTCCCATTTACGCGCGCGACGGGTTCCTGCTGGAAGACGTCATCCGCGATCCTAACGCTCCGTACGGCGTCGTCGAGCTCATCACCCTGGCCGTTGTCGACGAACTCAAAGGGCACGGCGGCGGCATTCTCACCTTCGGCATTTCTCCCAAGCTCGACGTGAGCGCCCTTTCGGGGCCGTCCCGCGCTGTCGCCAACATCGGGATGTGGTTTGCAAACTACACATTCAACCTCCACAAACTGTACCACTTCAGAAAGAAATTCCACGCCTCGGTCGCAGAGCCCTCGTACCTGCTCAAATACCCCAAGGGGCTGGGACTGCTCGATCTTGCCCGGATCCTCACCTCGTTTTAGACTTCGGAACGCGAATTGATTCCTAGATTTAAAAAATAAAAATGGGCGTTCCCCGGCCGGCGGCCGGGTCGGTCTCCCTCCGGGCTCGGCTGTTCGCCTCGTTGCCGGACCGCCCCGATGGCGTTCACGCTTCGCGCCCTGCGGGCCGCCTGCGGCGGTGGTCTCCGCGCCTCCGGCGCTCCGGCTCGGCCGAGGTCGGCCGGCAAAAGGCAAATGACACAATGATGAGGCGCGAAGCGCCAATACCACACCTTAGGGAACGAAGTGACAATTCGCTCTCGCTCACCCTCCGGTCCACGCGGCCGCAGGGGAAATCTATTCTGTCAAGGTATATT
>DATFYJ010000406.1:0-6353 GCA_035315105.1 Chitinivibrionales bacterium | reverse complement strand
CTGCCCTAGAAGTGATTGTCGATCTCAAGTCAAGTGTCTTTGTGAATGCTTCTGTTGACACTTCGATCTTCATAATATCACGACAGCCTAACAAGGCTCAAATGGTCAAGATTGGGGAATGGCCCGCCAGAACCCACAACTGTGTGAAGACTCCTGAAAAATCAATTCGTCAAGCAGACCTGCTTAAAATGCCGGATTTCTGTTTTAATACCAATATTGAAAAGGTTGGTTTCAGAATAACCGCGAGAATTCGAAACCATTCCATCCCGCTGTCTGAGTTCTTTGAAATTCGAGCTGGCATGAAAATCCGTAAGGAATATGTTGGCAAGAGCAAGAAAGATACACGGTACAAAAAATTTCTTCTGGGCAACTCCGTCAAGCCATATTCGTTGACATGGGACAAGAAGTACGTTTGTTACGACAAGAGATTGGAATCGAACTACACCAATCAGGCATTCCGTGATGAAAACCTGTTCTTATGCGATGAAAAGATCTTTGTCCGGCAAGTCATGGGGAGAGAAAGAATTTTTGCAACAATAGACCGAGACAAGTTCTATGTCGATCAATCGGTATACGTACTCATACCAAAAGATCGCCGTCGTTTGGAATACTTCCTTGGCGTGATATGTTCGAAATTAATTAGCTACTACTTTTTCAATACAATATCCGATCGCAAAGAAACATTTCCTAAAATTAAGGGCATTCAAATTGAACAACTGCCGGTCCGCCCAATTGATTTCTTAAAACCAACCGACAAATCCCTCCACGACAAAATGGTCTCCCTTGTCTTTTCCATGCTCTCTCTCCATCAAGAACTTCTCCTCGCCAAAACCGACCAGGAAAAAACCGTTCTCCAGCGCCAGATCACCTCCACCGACCGCCGCATCGACGAACTCGTCTACGCGCTCTACGGCCTCACCGAAGAGGAAATCAAGATCGTCGAAGGCGCCGATGAAGGAAAATAGAACTTCGGTTCTTCAGGGCAAGTAATTCCGCTGAGTATTGTTGCGTCCTTTGCGAAAGCAAGAATCACAACGGTAGATTGCTTCGCTTCGCTCGCAATGACACTTTTCTCTCTTCAATCCGCATTCCGCAATCATCAATCACCAATTCCTCTTGGTGCCCCCTCAGCAGAAGTTTCTTTCTTGCAAAACGGTGCACATGAGTCCCAATTAGTCAAGTGTGTGATGATTGTGGAAGATTTCTTCTGCCAAGCGCCAGGGAGGACTGGAGAGTGCGCTGGAGCGCATTGCCGGCCGACCCCGCCGACAGGCTTTGGGGCGGTCCGGCAACGAGGCCGAACGGCCGAGCTCGTAAGGAGGCCCGGTGCCGAAGGCAGGCGCCCGTATTTTCTAATTTGTTTGTATTAGGTATTGATTTAGAGAATAGGTAGTTGGAGGCGGCATCCAGATTCGAACTGGAGATAAAGGTTTTGCAGACCTCTGCCTTACCACTTGGCTATGCCGCCCCAAAAACATAATGGAGCGAGAGACGGGATTTGAACCCGCGACGGCCACCTTGGCAAGGTGGAGCTCTACCAGTCTGAGCTACTCTCGCTTGCTTGGACGATAAAGATACTTTATTGAAGAACCCCGCGGCAAGCTGCGGTGCTGCGTTTTCGTCCGGCCGGCTACTGATTCCTTCCCGTGGGGTTCCATGTCTGCGCCGTGGTGAAGAGCAGCGCGATAAACACCATGGTGCCGATGGCAAGCGCCACGAATTTCCCGTAATCCACTTTTCTCTTGACGATCTTGATCTTGCCGGCCGCTCCCCGGCCGAGCGTGTCCACAGCGCGCCTGGAGGAGTCTGCGGCCAGGGTGTCGCGGCGCGGGGTAATCGGCGTTCCGAAGGATATCTGGCAATACCCCGGCCATGCGATTGACGCAACGATAAGAAATGCCGCGAGCCGTCTCATGCCGTCCCCTTGCCCAACAGCTCCGCAACCAGCCTGCTTATCTCTTTCGGGTTGCCCTTGCCGCCCGTGGCTCTCATCACCTGTCCCACAAAGAACCCCGCAAGCTTTGTCTCGCCCGTCCTGTACCGCTGAGCCTCCTTCGGGTTCTTTTCCACAATGTCAATCACGACCTTCGACAGTTCGGCCGAATCGGAGATCTGCGACAGGCCTTGTTCTTTGACTATGGTATCCGGATCTTTGCCATCACCTTCCATGGTATCCAGCACTTTCTTGGCTGCGTTCGCGGAAATTGCGCCCGTTGACACCAGCGTCAGCAATCTTCCAAAGGCCATGGGCGCGACGCTGACCTTGAAACGGTCAATCCCGATCTTCTTTTCTTTGACGATTCTGAGCACTTCGCCCATCACCCAGTTGGCAGCGAGTTTTGCATCTTTACAGAAAGCGAGCGTATCTTCAAAATAGCGCGCAACCGCAGGTTCCAGGGTAAGCACCTCCGCCATGTAGGCAGTGACGCCGAAGTCGGCAATAAATCTTGAGCGTTTTTGCGCGGGCAGTTCGGGCATGTCTTTCTTGATCTTTTCGATCCACGCCGCCTCAACCACGAGCGGCAGAAGGTCTGGCTCCGGGAAATAGCGGTAATCGTGCGCCTCCTCCTTGGTACGCATGACAACGGTTCGGTTGCTGTCCGGGTCCCACCGGAACGTCTGCTGAACAATGGTCTCGCCCGACAGCACCGCGTCGCGCTGCCGGAGCGCCTCGTAGGCGAGGGCCTTTTCAACGCCGCGGAAGGTGTTCATGTTCTTGAGTTCGATCTTGGTACCGAGTTTTTCTTCGCCCGCGGGCCGTATCGAGATGTTGGCGTCGCAGCGCAGGCTGCCCTCCTCCATGTTGCAGTCGCATATGCCGAGATAGTCGAGGATCTGCTTGATGGCCGTGAGGTACGCGTAGGCTTCCTGTGCGGTGCGCAAGTCCGGCTCGGTGACGATCTCGATGAGCGGCGTGCCGCAGCGGTTGACGTCGAAGAGCGAGTCTTCGTCCTGGTCGTGGATGAGTTTCCCTGCGTCCTCTTCGAGGTGGATGCGGTTGATGCGGACGGTTTTCTTCACTCCGTCAACCTCTATCGCCACCGACCCGCCGGCGCACAGCGGCATGTCGTACTGGGAAATCTGGTAGCCTTTCGGGAGGTCGGGGTAGAAGTAGTTCTTCCTTGCGAAAATGGAATTGCGCGCAATGGAGCAGCCCACGGCCAGCCCCATGAGGATGGTCATTTCCACGGCGCGGCGGTTGAGCACCGGCAGCGAGCCGGGAAGCCCGAGGCACACCGGGCAGCCGTGCGTGTTGGGCGCGTCGCCGAATTTCGGCGCGCACCCGCAGAAGATCTTGGTCTTGGTGAGTAGCTCGGCGTGTATTTCGAGGCCGATGACGGTTTCAAATTCCATAGGATTTCATCCGGATTAATTCAAGAACTCACCGCAAAGGCGCAGAGAACGCAAAGCAATCACAGGAAATGATTTGATTTGAAACAATTGCCATTGAAGAATCGTATTCTTGCCTTTCCAATCGTATTGTCAACAATTTATTCATCTTTGCGATCTTTGCGTCTTTGCGGTGAATACCCTATTTCTCAACTACGGTGAACTTGATTCCCTTTTTCGCAAGCGCTGAGTCGCCGTACGCTCGCGCCTTGTCCTGCGAATCGAACGACCCCACGTGCACCCGGAAGATGGGCTTTCCGCCCGCGTTTGCCTGGGTGATGTCGACAAGCGGGAACTGTGCCGCCAGCTTCACCTTGAGGCCGTGGGCGTTTTCCATAGTGCCGAAGGCGCCCACCTGAAGGAAATACACCGGTTTCTGCGCGGTCTGGGCCAAAGGCGGTTTCTTTGCGGTGTCGGGCGCCAGCCACGCAACCGAGTCGCGCGACCCGGCGGAATCCTTCTTTGCCGACGGGGCCTTCTGCTTCACCCTGGCGAGCATGGACCGTTCGAGGTACTCGCCCCATGCGCGCCTGATATGGGTGAGGATCGCCGAAGCTTCCTCCGGCCGCGCCATGGCAGACGCGCAGGCGTAGGCGCCGGCGTTGGCCGCGCACGCCCACGATGCCGTGTCGGCAACAGCGGCGCCGGCGGTAAAACAGGAAAGCGCCCTGGTGAAATCCTTCTTTACGTAGTGGAACAGACCGAGATAGAAGCTCGCCATTGGGCCGGAACCGGAGGCCGTGTCCTTCGCCGCCTTTTCCAGTTGCGCAATGAGGGCGGTGTCGGCGGTGTCCCGGACAAAGCTCAGATATCGCGGTTCAACGTACCTGCCGCCGGCCGACAGGTCGGTCGCTGCGCCGAAGTATCCCGACGCCTTGTGACCGGGGCCACGCCGAAGGTACGCGGCGCACCCGAGCAGGAAATATGCCTCGGCGCGCACCGAGTCCGGCGCCGACTTTTCGCGGGCGATCCTTTTGTAAAGCTGCAGGGCGCTGTCGGTGTTGTCCATGGTCCGCGCCCACAGCAGGGCGATTTCCGGGACTGCGGCACTGTCGGCGCCCGCTTTTTCCAGAACCGCGCGCGCCCCCGCAATGTCGCCTTTGCAAAGAAGATCGCGGCTGTCGCCGGCAATGCTCCCGGATGCAACCGAGGAGACCACGGCGACCAGCAACGGCGATAAAGAACAGGGACGCAACAGCATGGTGAAGAATGTGCGCATCGGCGTGTTTCCGCGCAATGAGGTGTTAAAACGAATCATCGCCGGCAGCGTCCTGGGGAGGCATGAATTTCTCCGGGATCTCCTGCGCGGTCTGGGTGCCGGCTTCAAGATCCCTGATCCGCTTGTCTTTTTTGTAAAGTGCGGTGCGCAGGGTCACAAAATTATACGCGGCAACGCCGAGTCCCACGATAAGGCCGAGGCCGAGGGCCCCCGCCACATAGGCCCACACCGGCAGGGCTTTGGTGTGATAGGTGAATATATGCGCCGAGACTTGGACCTGGAACTCGGGCTGCGAAAACGTGATGATGATAATGAAGGCCAGCGCGAACGACAGAAGGAACACCAGAAGCCACTTGACAAAAACCATGATCAAGTCCTTTCGCCGATAAGCGTCTTTCCCGTACTTTTCACGATCCGCAGAGGTAAAATCGTTCCTGCCCGGCAGTCTTTGCAAGCGGCAAGGACCTTTTTGCACCCCATGTCCTGTCCCATCCACAGCCCGCTGTTGCCTTCCTGCCTGCCGGTAAGGAGCACCGGAAGCTCCCTGCCGACCGCGGCGCCGTAGGTCTCTTTTGTAATCGCGGTCTGCACGCGGATGAGCCGGGCGAGCCTTTCCTGCTTGACATGTGCTGCAATATCGCCGGCCATGGATGCCGCGGCGGTATTGTCGCGCCGGGAATAGGCGAACATGAACGCGGTCGTGAACCGTACGGCATCAAACAGCGAAAGGGTGTCCTCATAATCAACGTCGGTTTCGGTGGGGAAGCCTACCATCGCGTCGGTGGTGATGTCGGCATCGGGCATGCGTGCGCGGATCATGTCGATCCGGGACAGGTAGTCGTCGCGCGAATACCCGCGATTCATGAGCGAAAGCACCCGCGTCGAACCCGACTGCACCGGAAGGTGGATGTGCTTGCAGAGCTTCGGGAGTTCCGCCATGGCCCGGATGAGATCTTCGGAGCAGTCCTTGGGGTGGCTTGTGGTGAACCTGATCCTCGCAAGGCCCTTTACGTCGTGCAAGCGGCAAAGAAGCTGCGGGAAATCGGTATCACCGTCGCGATACGAATTGACGTTCTGGCCCAGGAGCGTTACCTCGCAAACTCCTTTGTCAACAAGCGACCGAACCGTTTCCTCCACCGAGTCCGCGGGCAGGGAGACCTCCGGCCCGCGTACCTGCGGCACCACGCAGTAGGAGCAGCAATTGTCGCAACCCCGCATGATCGGAACAAACCTGCTTATTGCGGATTCGGCCGCGATCGAGGCCCGCGTGCCGGGGACGTTTTCCAGCGCCGAATCGATGTTTGTTACGAACCGCTCAAAGTCACGCGCGCCCACAATAAGGTCGACCGCCGGATATTCGCGCTTGAGCGCTGCGCCGAGGCGCTGCGCCATGCAACCCATTACCCAGAGCCTTCGTTCTTTGCCGCCACGCGCCTTATGTGCCGAAAGCTCGGCGATGCGCGCACGGGCGCGCTGTTCCGCGCGCTCGCGCACGCTGCAGGTGTTGACGACGATAAGGTCCGCGTCGCCCGGGGTTTCCGCTTTTGCAAAGCCGCGGTCCAAAAGCGCGGCCGCGAGCGCGTCGGCGTCGGCGACGTTCATTTGGCAGCCGAAGGTTTGGAAGAAGACGAGCGGCATGATTACAGGAAGTGCTTTACGAAATGGTAACAGAACAGGATGACGAGCAGCGACACGTTGGTGAGCACGCCGGCCGCCACGTCGTCCATCACGATGCCCAGGCCGC
>DATFYJ010000405.1:0-3094 GCA_035315105.1 Chitinivibrionales bacterium | reverse complement strand
ACGGGGATCAGGCGGCGGTTATTTCGTACCGGCTTGGGAACCAGGGCGCATTGCCGAAGGGTCTTGTGGCGCGGACCTTCAACGAGAAGACAGGAGCGGTGGAGGGATTCACGTCGGGCGCCGCAACGGTGAGCGTTCCTGCCGGCGGCATGGAGCTGAGGGTTCTGGCCGTGGGCACGCCCGCGTACCTGGCCAAGGCGGCGGTGATACTGAGGAGCGCGACGCTCGCGTTTGTGGGCATTTCGCCGAACCCTGCGTCCTCGCTGGTGCGGATCAGATACTCGGTTCCCGGCGCTGGGGTGAGCAGCGTGAAATTCTCCATATACGATTTGCGCGGCAGGGAAGTGTGGCAGCAGACGGTGGACGAACGAGGCCGCATGGGAATGCGGGAGATCGACTGGGACGGTCGGTCGTTCGACCGGCGCCGGGTTGCCGCGGGCATGTACGTGGTGCGGATGATCGCGCTTGACGAAAGCAACAGGCCCGGCGGGATCTTCGAGAAGAGGATGACGTATTTGCCATAGGAAAGTTGAGCAGTTGAGAAGTTTAGGAGTTGAAAAGTTGAAAAGTTGAAGAGTTTGGAAGAAGAGAAATGACCGGGCCGATCCAGCAGATGCCGTGATCGGCCTTTGTTTTTGTGTGTGCAAATGAAATGCGCTGGCGCCACACCACCAGTTGTTGATAATAAGAAACGGCAGGTTCGTTTATACGGTTAAGGTTTGAGCATTTCGGCAATCTATGTTATATATTATGAATTGACAGACATTGCGGCTTGTTTGCGTGTGCTGGGGTTTCGCGGCCGGTCTATTGACGGGGCGGTCAGGTTCGTCTAACTGCGTTGCGTGCGGCAAGAAATAGCGGAACGCGCAATGAGGGGGGGATGCAAGTGAAACTTGACAGATGGAATCTGGCCGGTGTCGCCGCATTCGCGGCGATGCTCGGAAGCGGATTTGCCGCGTACGGCGCGGAAGACTACACGCAGTGGGCGCACGCGTGCAATATCACCCTCAACACCACGGCAACAGGGGCGAATATCGCCACGCAGCAGCTCGGCTTCCCCGTGCTTGTTAGATTGACAAGCGCAACTCCGGCGTTCTCGTTTGCCCAGGCCATGGCCGCCGGACAGGACATCCGTTTTTCAAAGTCGGACGGCACGCATATTCCATACCAGATCGAGCGCTTTGACCAGGCCAACCAAGTCGGGGAAATATGGGTGAAGGTGGATGTGAACGGCAACGACAACGCGCAATACATTTCCATGTACTGGGGCAAGGCAGGTTCTGCGGACAGCTCGAATGGGGCTTCGGTGTTCAACAACGGATTTGCCGGCGTATGGCACCTGGGTGAGGCCGGAACAGGGACCCGAATTGACGCAACGGGAAACGGGTTTAATGCAATTCCTTTTAATTATACCGGCATAGAATCAACTGCGGGCAACATTGCAAAGGCCGACAGTCTCAGAGGAGGTCCCGGTCAAACCAACGGAGGCAACTATAACTACCCTTGCCCGGCCACCATGGGCCCTCCTCCGACTAATGATTATCTCGCCATTCCATCCAATATTGCGGATTGGAGTGCGGGAATGACTTTTTCGGTTTGGGCAAATCCCAGCGCACTTGTAACCCAAGCACCTTTTATGGATTTCAGTACCGATACGACAGGCCAATGCGAGAACTGGCAAGCAACAAACAATATTTTGTTCTTTCAAACCAATGCGACGGGGGCGTTGGGAGTTCAGGTTTTCAGCGATACGGTGAATCAGCAGACAATTGCAGCGACAGGTACGCCGGTTGTTGCCGGTGCATGGCATCAGTATGCATTTACCATAGCAAACGGTTCAGTCGCTACAATTTATAAAGATGGTGCTCAAATAGGAGCAGGCACATTTGTAAAGGGCGTTCAAATCCCTGCTGCCGGCATCAAACCCGGTGTTACCAGAACGTGGAATATGTTTGGTCGTTCGGCATGGAACGGTAACGCAGCTTATCAAGGATATCTTGATGAAATAGAGGCTTCCACGGCTGTTCGTTCCGCCGACTGGATAAACCTCTCCTATCAATCGCAGAAGCCCGGCGCTTCGTGGCAAACCTTCGTTGCAAAGGGTCTGGCTGCGCCCGTTATCACCGTGCAGCCCGTGTCGCAGACAAAATCCGTCGGCCAGCCGGAGACACTTTCGGTGGTTGTCACCGGCAATCCAAGTCCCACCTATCAATGGCAAAAGAACGGAGCCAACATAGCAGGCGCAACAAACGCGAGCTATATCATCGTCGCGGTCGCGCTCACCGATGCGGGAACCTACGACGTTGTGGTAACGAACAGCCAGGGGACCGTGACGTCCGCGGGCGCGATACTCACCGTCAATTCAGCACTTACTCCGCCCACCATTTCCACGCAACCGGTTTCGCAGACAAAGTTTGTGGGCCAGGCCGACACTTTTTCCGTTGTCGCATCCGGAAATCCCGCTCCCACGTATCAATGGCAAAAGAACGGAGCCAACATTGCAGGCGCAACAAACGCGAGCTATATCATCGCCGCGGTCGCGCTTACCGATGCCGGCACCTACGACGTTGTCGTCGCCAATTCGCAGGGGAGCGTGACGTCCGCGGGCGCGACGCTCACGGTCAACCCAGCCCTTGCCGCGCCGGCCATCAGCAAGCAACCTGCGTCGCAGACAAAGTTTGTTGGTCAGGCCGACACGTTTTCCGTTGTCGTATCCGGAAATCCCGCGCCCACGTACCAATGGCAAAAGAACGGAGCCAACATAGCAGGCGCCACGAACGCGAGCTATATCATCGCCGCGGTCGCGCTCACCGATGCCGGCACCTACGACGTTGTCGTCACCAATTCGCAGGGGAGCGTAACGTCCGCGGGCGCGACGCTCACGGTCAATCCCGCCCTTACGCTGCCCGCCATCACCAAACAACCACTGTCCCAGACAAAGTATGTGGACCAGGCCGATACTTTTTCCGTTGTCGCATCCGGCAACCCCGCGCCCACGTATCAATGGCGCGATAATGGGACTAACATTGCAGGCGCCACGAATGCGAGCTATATCATCGCATCGGCCGCGCTCACCGATGCCGGCACCTACGAC
>DATFYJ010000404.1:0-7327 GCA_035315105.1 Chitinivibrionales bacterium | reverse complement strand
GGATGTAACTGGCGCTCCGGAGCGGGGTGACGGAAGCCCGAACTTCCTTGCGGCTTATCCGGCCGATCTCCGCTTTGAGAACCTGGGACAGATTAGGCATGAAACGGTCCTTTCTTTAAGGGAAGAAATGCCGGTGAACCGGCTGTACGGCGAACGTCATAATATACAAGTTAGCCTGATTGACGTCAAGGAGAACAGCGGTACGGCCATGTGTTAGCCTTTGGCCCCTAACTGGAGGATGGGCCGGTGCAAGGGGTAAAACCTAAGTGGGCAAGCCGATTTTGACTGTACCGGGCCCAATCGCGCCGTCAAAGACACTTGAGCAAGGGCCGCCTGCTTTCGCCCCCGAGTTTCTACCAGTTGATTACCGCCGAATTCGGCGCTGGCAGCTTGAGCGCAAGGACATTGTCGATTGTCGCGCGTGAAACCTGGGCAGGCAGGCCGGGCAGCAGCGGGGCCACGGTCGCCGGGACGTTCGCCGGATGTATGAGCGCGAGCTGGACCTGGCGCGTCTTCACGTCGAGCAGGATCACGAAGAACCGATAGCCGGTTTCGGGCCGCCTGAAGGCCGCGCCCGGGCCTTTGGTGGGCGATGCCGTGGCACCCGTGGCCGCTTCAAGGCTTGTGGACTTATTGACAAGATCGACTTTCGGGTCGAGGCCCGAGACTTTGCAGGCCTGTCCGCACGGACCTTCGCCCACGTACCCGGCATACCCGAAGAAGTTGGTGGAAAAGACGTCGAAGTTCTGCGAGGTGTTGTTGTCGTTGACAACCTCGAAAACGTTGAACTGGCCGCAGCCGTCGGCAAGCCACCACTGGGTCGGGTCTTTCGCGTAGCACTGGCACGACCCGAATGCGCCCGACCTGACCATTTCACCGTGGGATAGGCCGATCCACGGAGCGTCGTACCAGTTGTTGGTGGTGTCGTTGCCGCAGTTTTGTGCGGCGGGGATGGCGCCGGTTGAGAGCCGGGGCATATAGGCCTGAATGATGATCATCTTGGATCCGATCCATCCCCAGTACTGGGTGTCGCTTGTCGGAGGGCAATAAGGCATGCTTCCGGTGCCCGTGGCGAATTTCCTGTTTGTCGAGACATTGACGAGGCAGGTGTTGCCCACGATGCCCTGGAAGCCGGCGGTTTCGGTATTGTTGCCTTTGAAGGCGATTCCGCTCATCACCGTCGGGCTCGCGTTGTCCCACATCGATACACGGTTCCATTGGGTCACATTCGCGGAATCGGGCTGATACGCCGTGATCTGCTTGACGATCATGGGGCCGCGCAGCGTCATGATGAGGTCTTCGTCCCACGGCGTAAGGCTGTCGCTCGTGATAACGTACTTTGTCATGCAGCAGGTGCCGCTGCTCTCGGCATTGCACGGGCCCACGGCCGGGTCCCTGCGGCTGGGAAACCAGCCGGGAGCACCGATGTTCTGGAAGGTGATGGTGCCGCCGTCCGACGTCGCGTCGAGGGCGGTCTTGTCGAACGTGGCGCCGGCCGCGTTGCCACTGCCGGGATTCTGCGGCACTGCGGTGCCGAGACGGGGTTCCGGCGAGTTTGTGCCTTTCGAATCGTTGCAGCCGGGGAGGAGGCATGTCATTAATACAGCAACGCATATGACTGAGAGGCAGGTTCGAATCATATCCTTGCTCCTTGTGAGGACCGGGAAATGAGAGTAAGGGCCTTTTGGTATTAATTTACCACGATGTGGGGGGAAAAGCATTGTTTTTTGTAAAAGAGACTTGGCAGCAAGATTAAAGATAAAGACTTGGGCGCCCCGCTGCTTTGCAGCGGCGGCCCTCCCTCCGGGCTCGGCTATTCGCCTCGTTGCCGGACCGCCCCGATGGCCTTCGGCCGGGGTACCCCTTCGGGTACTTCCAGGGGTCGTCGGCCGGCACAAGGCAAAAGACATAATAATGAAGCGCGAAGCGCTATTACCATACCTTGGGGAACGAAGTGACAACTCGCTCTTGCTCACCCTCCGGTCCTGCCTGGCGCGCGGCAACGGGAATTCTTGTTAGTAAAATATTTTTCTCACGCCAATCGGTGACCTAAAATGCATAGGTAAACGCGTCTGCACGTATACGCGTGAATTTCTCAACCACTTTACTTGGGTGCCCCCACACAGGTGTATGGTTCAGCAACTACTTCTGCTTGGGGTGCACCCAGGAGGGGGGAGCGCAGGACCGGGAGCGCATAATCAATAATTTGATTTATAAATCAGCGTTACCGGGCCGGAGCGAGGGGGATACTTCCCCCACCCTAGATCTCGATTCTAGTCCGACCCGAGCGTAGCGAGGGGAACGCCCAACTCCGTCTATTGTTGCAGCATGTATTTGTACTTGCTCGCCATTACCCTTTCTGCATTTTCTTCGCCATCCGCTGCAGTTCCGAAACCGCTTTTCTGTTGTATTCGTGGTCGGGATTGGAGCGGAGCGCGTTGCGGAGCTGCCACCACGCGTCAAGCGCGTCCTTGTAGGTCTGTTCGGTGGGATTCGCATCGAATTGTGCCGTGAGGCAGAGGGCCGTGTAGTAGGATACCTCCTGCCTCAGAAGATCGTAATCGATAAAAGCGTGCGGAACGGTAAGGCTCAGGGCAAGGAGACGCCTGCATTCGGCGTAATTCTGGTTGCGAAAAGCGAATTTTGCCTTTTCAAGAAAGAACTCGCCGTCGTTGACGCTGTTGCTCTCAAGGAGCTGGGCGAGCCGTCCAAGGTTCCCGGTTGCCTCGAATACCCGCATCCTGAGAATGAGCGCCTTGGGCGCGCGCGCGACGTTGTTGGGTAGGAGATCGTACAGGGAAAGCACGTTCTGATAGTTCCTTGCCGCAAGCTCCTTTTCCATTATGACAAGGTTGTCGTCGGTGCCGTATTTTTCCTGCAGCGACGAAAGAAGTGAGGCGGGTGGCGCCGTTTCGCGGCCGGAAAGTTTTGCGGCCGGGGCTGGAGACGGCTGCTTCCCCGGCGAAGTCTGCCTTGTCCTGGCAGCAGCGGCGGTCTGACGCGGCTCAGGTGCGGCCGCTTCCGAAGGCGCGGGCGAGGCCGGAATGGCGGGGCGAGCCGGGGCAGCATTCGGTGCGGGCTGCGCGCTCTGCGCAGGCTTTGACATAAGCGAATGTTCGGCCAGCGGCCATACAAGCACATACAACCCTGCCGCCGCGGCCGCAGCAAGGCACACGGCGGCCACCGCCTTGAGCGGGAAGCGGCGCCGAGTGGCGAGGACGGTTTTTTTGCCCTTGCCCGCCGTGAACGCGGCCATGATCTGTTCCGGGCTCCTGTTGGTGAACAGCGCATGGATCTTGTGAAGCTCGTCGAGCAAGGCCGCCGCCGAATGCACGCGTTTTTCCGGCGCCTGTTCCATGCATTTGTAAATGAGGCGCCTCAGCCTCGGCGGCAGTTTGATGTGAAATTCCTCGAGTGGCTTGAACTTGTTCTTTGTTTTGTCGGCGATGAGCTTTGGAAAACTTGTTTGCGGGAACGCCACCACGCCCGTCACGATCTCGTACATGGTGACGCCCAGCGCGTAGATGTCGGTGGTATCGTCAAGCTTTTGCTTTTCGAGTTGTTCCGGCGCGAGGTATTGCAGCGTGCCTGCCACGAGGCCGTCCATGGTGTGAAACGAAACGTCGGCGGGCCGCGCGATGCCGAAGTCCATGAGCTTAACAATGCCGTTGGAACAGATCATGATGTTGGCGGGCTTGAGGTCCCGGTGGATCACGCCGTGGTAGTTCTTTCCGTAGATGGAACAGTCCTGGTTGTGCGCGTAGTTGAGCGCACGGCAGATCATGATGCCGATGGCGGTGCACACCACCGGCGGCAGTGCACCCCTCTCGGCGATGAGGACTTCGAGACCCATGCCTTCCAGTTTTTCCATCTCGATGTAGGGAAGGCCGTTCCATTCGCCGACCCCGTGGATTTCAACGATGTTCGGATGGGAAAGCTTGGCGGTGATTTTTATTTCGGTCTGGAACCGCTGCCGCACGGATTCCGAGGACCCCGGGTTGATCAGCTTGACGGCACGGTACATTTCGAGCTGGGAATTCCATATCTCGTACACCGCGGCCATGCCGCCCTGGCCGAGAAGCCTGGTGATGACGCCCGAGCCGAGCGGAATCCGTTGTTTTCCGTCCGGAAGCGCGACCGGCGAAGCCGTGTTGGATAGCGTGACGTTTCGTACGAATATCTTGTCGTTTGCGTCGTTCATATAACGCTTTGGTTGAGGGACTGTATGTGGGGAGAAAGCCAGCTCTTGATTCTGTGTTCTTCCACAATTACCAACATGTCATAATTATACCCTCTCTCCCATCAACTTGCCCATAGATATTGCTTGCACGGGAGAAGCATGTTGTCTGAAACGATTGCGGAAAATGCTTGAGAGATTGTTCTGGTGGAGCGGTCAGGCCAAGGATCGATGAATGCAGGCACAGCCAGGAATCACTACTAGACGACGAGAATGCTGACGGAAAAAATGCGCGTTCCTGTGCGGAATTCCGCAATATATCTACCGGGTCCCCGACAATTGCTGTCCCACATTATTTCATTCGCGGTTGCGGCGACCGACCGGCAATAGACGCACTGGCCTCTCATATTGTAAATTGAGAATGAGCCCGCAGCGCCTCTTCCTGATTGTAAAGGAGCGCGATTCTGCGGCAGGGAGAACCGCATGACGCCTTGCGCCGGGGTACGCCGACAAAGGAGAACATCCGGCGGAAGGCCGCGCATCCGGCAGGGGACCGCAACCGGGCTGGGAAGCGGCCGGGGAAGGCGGTCGGCGAACGGGTACTTGCAGAACGCGACAAGGTCCTGCCGCTGCTGAACGGAGAATCCGAGCACGGCATTCTTGGCTTTTTCCGCTTCGCCGCCGTGCCACAGGATCGCCTCCAGAATGCTTCGCGCGCGGCCGTCGTGAAGATAATTGCTTCTGCCGGTCCCCTCAGGGACGTAGCCGAGCCCCCACAGCGGCGCGGTCCGCCACTCCGACCCGAGCGCGCTGTCGCTGCCGTAAGCGTCTGCGAGGCCGGGTCCCATGTCGTGGAGCAGAAGGTCGGTAAAGGGCTGGATTTCCAAGTTGTCAAGTTCGGCGAACCGGTTCCCGCCGCCCGTCCGCATCGCGGGAACATGGCATTTTTCGCACCCCGATATTCCGAACAGCGCCTTGCCGCGGATGGCTGCGGAATCCCGCCAGTTATTTCTCGGGGGAGGCGCAAGCAGCGCTGCATATGAAAACAGCGCCGAAAGGCCGGTGTCCGACAATTCGAAGGCATTGCCGCCGCCGCTGTCAACCGGGAAATAGCGGTTGGTGAGCCCGAGACAGCGGTTGGCGCAATAGGCTATCTGTCCCAAAAGGCTCGGCATCGACGCCTTGTATCCGAACCTGCCCAGGCGCTGCGTGCCGTCAACGGGGTCCACAGTAAAAAACGGCCTTCCGGAAATGCCGTCGCCGTCCCTGTCGTCCGGATCCGCGCGGCTCAGGATGGCGCTGTCGGGAACGGCAGCGAGAAGCCCTGCGCCGCACAAAAAGGGGCTTATCCGGTAGGAGTACACCGCGTCGCTGCCGAGGGGGCCGCGCGAAAGATTGACAAAATTGACAAGCGGTTTCCGCAGCTCGTAGGATTCGCCGCTGCCGAACGTGCCCATAGCGGACGTGTACGACACCTGCACGTTCCCGTCCGGCGGCACCCCGCCCGTCGCCTTGCAGCGGAGCATGTCGCCGTACACGGGGTGCGGCGAAAGCAAACCGGCCGAGGTTACTCCCAGAAATACGATCGCGTCAAGCGAATCGCCTGCGCTGTCCGGCGGGTGTCCTGGCCCTGCCTCCCGGTGACATTCGTAGCAGCTCTCCTGCAGATACCGGGGCCCCAGCGCGCCCGAAACAACAAAGGGGCTCCGGTCGTTTGCGGGCGCGACAATGCTGCCGTTGCAGATCGGGAGGGGTCCCGCATTCCGAAGCATCGACGTCCTCCAGTCGGTGCAGAAAAAAGTCCTTCCTGTCAAGAAATTGAGGGAACTGCCCGGTGCGGCATTCACGACCTGCTGGCCGAACCCGAACGCCGGCTCGGTCACCACGCTCACCGACGCGGTGCCTGCGGCATTGGCCCACGGGTGCTGGTATTGCTGGCCGATCCTTCCGTCGCCGACATAGTACCGATGAACGGCCGACGTCTGCACCGTGCCCGAAGGCGCCTCGGTACAAGAAAGTTCGAAATCGACCAGTTCGCCGGTGGCGACCGAGGCTATGGTTGCGGTGTACCAGGGGACCGCGCCGTACGGTGATCCCTGCGGGAATGCCGGCGCAGGCCCCGTGTGCTGCGAAACAAGAAGATTGGTGCTGCTGCCCATGTTGAGCGCGTATTCGGCCCGCTTGCACACCGAATCGACGGGCACGTGGTTGAACGCATGCAGTTCAAGGCTGCTGCTGTTTACGGAAGGGAATACGGCCAACTCGATGCTGTCTCCGTAGTCCTTGAACACGAGCGTGTACACCGTGGCGGCATACGCTGCGCCGGGAAACCTGTCCGCCCCGAGTTCGTTCTCATGACCGTCCCGGAACCGTCCGGAACACCGGACCGTCAGGGGATAGACGGTTCCTTCGCTGAAGGGCATTCCCATGGTTTTTGAAAACCATTTCGTGTCGCTTGCGAACGTCCCCGCCCCCGTAAGCGGGACGCATTGCAGCGAATAGCAGTAGTCGATCTCCGAAAACGGCCCGGCGGGGACGGTTGCAAAAAAACAGTCACCGCTTCTTGCCAGGGCAAGGGTCGCCGGCGGGCCGTTGTCCTTGATGTAGGTGAGATTGACTCCTGCGATAGCCGACTTGTCGTCCGAGAATTTGAAAGGGAAGTACCTGAAGACCGCGCTCCCGCCGCTTTCCACCACGTCCTGGGTGAAGAAGTTGATATTGACAAAATCGTAGGTGACGGCCGCTGCGTGGAAGCTGAAAGCGGCAATTGCACAATAAACAATGGGAGCAGTTCTGTTTGATCGCACGAGACCCGCCGTGGCGTAAACCATGAAGTTTGCGCAGGAAGTGGCCCGAAAACATGGGATCGGTCACTGGAAAATAATTCGCTACGGGTGGGGCCGCTTATGACGTTGTCTAAGTAAATGAGATGGAAGATCAAGTCGAGTGAAAAAAGGAAGACAAGAAAAAGACGTGGGCGTTCCCCGTGCCTTCGCTACTTCGCCACGGTGACGAGCAGCTGGCCGGGCCGCTGGTTCTCGTAAAGCAATTTTATCCAGCCGGTCGGCCGCGCGGAGCGGGAAATGCTTATTTCGTCAAGGTCTCCGAACAGGTACTGGTTGTCGTATCCGAACACGATCCGGTCCCTCG
>DATFYJ010000403.1:0-3121 GCA_035315105.1 Chitinivibrionales bacterium | reverse complement strand
CAAATTCCGACACAACAAGGTGGAATGACATGCTTATTCTGAAAGTGCTGGGCGCCGTGTTCGGGTCCAAACAGGACCGTGACATGCGGAAACTGCGCCCGAATGTGGAAAAAGTAAACAGCTTCGGCCCGGCGATACGGGCCCTCACCGACGAACAACTGAAGGCCAAGACGGCCGAATTTAGAGACAGGCTCTCCAAAGGTCAGACGCTCGACGACATTCTGCCCGAAGCGTTCGCGGTGTGCAGGGAAGCCACCCACCGGGTGCTCGGTGAGCGGCGCACCGTGTTCGATCCCTACTTCAAGAAAGACATTCCGTTCATGGCGCATTTCGACGTGCAGATCATGGGCGCTGCGGTGCTGCACCAGGGCAAGATCGCGGAGATGAAGACGGGTGAGGGCAAAACGCAGGTGTCGGTTTTGGCGGCCTACCTCAACGCGCTCACGGGCAAGGGCGTCCACGTGGTGACGGTGAACGACTATCTTGCAAGGCGCGACAGCGAATGGATGGGGCGCATCCACACCTTTCTCGGCCTCACCGTGGGCTGCCTTGACACAACGGAACCCGGCACACCGGAGCGGCGCCAGGCATACGAATGCGACATCACCTACGGCACCAACAACGAGTACGGCTTCGATTATCTCCGCGACAACATGGCAAGCTCGCCCTCGCAGCTCGTGCAGCGCGAGCTCAACTTCGCCATCATCGACGAGGTCGACAACATCCTCATCGACGAGGCGCGCACGCCCCTCATCATCTCCGGTCCGGTCACCAAGAGCAACCGGGAATACGAGGAACTCAAGCCGCGGGTGGAGCGCCTCGTGAGCGCGCAGTCGCAGGAAGTGCAGAAGGTCCTTGACGAAATAGAACCGCTTGTTGGCAAGGAGGGAAAGGAATACGAACTCGGCTACAAGCTCCTTGTTGTCAAGCGCGGGGCGCCCAAGAACAAGAAGCTCAACAAGCTGCTCAAGGAGGAGGGCGTTTCGAAGTACATGAAGCAGGTGGAGACCGATTACCTGCGCGAGAAAAAACTGTATGAAATAGACGAGGAGCTGTTTTACACCATCGACGAGTCCGGTCACAGCGCCGAGATGACCGAAAAAGGCCGCGCGCTGGTTTCGCAGTCGAACCCCGATTTCTTCATCGTGCCCGACCTTTCCGAGCTGCTTCACAAAATCGACACCGATCCGGCGCTCACGCCGCTTGAGAAATCCGAAAAACGGGACGAGACGCACCGCATGCACTCGGCACGGTCGGAACGCATCCACTGCGTGAGCCAGCTTTTGCGCGCGTATTCGCTTTTCGAATTGGACGTGGACTACGTGGTGCAGGACGGGCAGATCCTCATTGTTGACGAATTCACGGGCCGCATTCTGCACGGCAGGCGGTGGAGCGAAGGCCTGCACCAGGCCGTGGAGGCCAAGGAGGGCGTGAAGATCGCCGGCGAGAACCAGACGCTCGCCACCATCACGTTCCAGAACTTCTTCAAGATGTACGCCAAGATCTCGGGCATGACCGGGACCGCCATCACCGAGGCGGGCGAGTTCAACGAAATTTACAAACTGGACGTCGTGACCGTTCCCACGCACCGGCCCATGAAGCGCGATGACTTCGAGGACGAGATCTACCGGACTCACCGCGAGAAGTACAACGCGGTTGTCAAGGAAATCACCGAGATGAACAAGATCGGCCGTCCCGTGCTGGTGGGGACAACCTCCATTGAAAAATCGGAACTGCTGTCAAAGCTTCTTTTGCGGGCGGGCATCATGCACGAGGTGCTCAACGCCAAGCAGCACGCCCGTGAGGCGCAGATCGTGGCGCAGGCCGGACGCTTGGGCGGCGTGACCATCGCCACCAACATGGCGGGCCGCGGCACCGACATCGTTCTGGGCGGTAATTTCGAGGCTAACGCCAACAACGAGCTTTTCAAGGAAGGCATCGCGCTGGACGACCTCTCGCTCGAGGAAAAGCGGCAGCGGTATGCCAAGCTTTACAAACAGCTCGAGGAGGAACACGCAAAAGTGGTCGAGCTGGGCGGGCTTCACATCGTGGGGACCGAACGTCACGAGGCGCGGCGCATCGACAACCAGCTCCGTGGCCGCTCGGGCCGCCAGGGCGACCCCGGCTCCTCAAAATTCTTTTTGTCGCTCGACGACGACCTGATGAGGATTTTCGGGTCGGAGCGAATCGCCTCGATCATGGACAGGCTGGGCGCGCAGGAGGGCGAGGTGATTTCGCATCCGTTCGTGACGCGCGCCATCGGCAACGCGCAGAAACGGGTTGAGGCGCGCAACTTCGAGATACGCAAGCACCTCAAGGACTACGACGACGTCATGAACCTCCAGCGAAAGGAAATTTACGGTCTGCGCCAGCGGATTCTCAAGGGCGAAGACATCAAGGATGAGGTCCTCGACCAGCTCGCCGGGTCGCTTGAGGAACTCATTTACAAATACACCTCCGAAGGCCGATTTTCGGACCAGTGGAACCTCAAGGACCTTTTCCGCGAGGTGGAGACGCTCCTGGGCGTTGTCTATGCCTTGCCGGACGAAGCCCGGGCACAGGCCTCGCAGGACTCGCTGTTCGACGAGATGTGGAAGCTTGTCAAGGCCCGCTACGAGGAAAAGGAGGCGCGGCTCACGGCGCCTATCATGCGGCAGTTCGAGCGCGGCGTATGCCTCATGGTTATCGACAACCTGTGGAAAGACCACCTGTACGAAATGGACCATCTCAAGGGAGGCGTGCAATACCGCGCCTACGGCCAGAAAAACCCGCTGTATGAATACCAGCGCGAAGGCATGAAGATGTTCGAGGAGCTCCGCAGCAGCATCGCGCGGGACGTGACGTCGTTTCTGTTCAGGCTGGAGGCGGTCACGGCCGAGGAAGACCGCATGGGACTCAACCGCAGCCAGACCATGCACGGAGCGTTTGACATATTCTCGTCGCCGGGCGAGGCTCAGGCCGAGCCTGAGCCGCAGCTGCAGGCCCGCCAGCAGTTCGCCGAAGGACGCGGCGGCGGACCGCAGCCCGAGGGCCCGGTGCGCCGTGCGCCCGTGGTGCGCACCATGCCCGCTGTGGGGCGCAACGACCCGTGCCCGTGCGGCAGCGGCAAGAAATACAAGAA
>DATFYJ010000402.1:0-3231 GCA_035315105.1 Chitinivibrionales bacterium | reverse complement strand
CATCGGCTGCATCGATTTCGCCACAAAGGGCAGCGTGCGCGTGGGCGACAGGGAGATCACGTCGCTATCAGACCGGCAGATCACCGATATCCGTCTTCACAAGATCGGGTTCATCTTCCAGACGTTCAACCTGATTCCGGTGCTCAATGCCCTCGAAAATGTGGAGTTTCCACTCCTTCTCATGAAAAACCATTCAAAGGTTGACGTAAAGAAAAAGGCCGAAACGCTGCTTGACGAAGTAGGACTCAAAGACTGCGTGAGGCACAAGCCCGCCGAACTTTCGGGCGGCCAGCGCCAACGCGTCGCGATCGCGCGCGCCCTGGTGACCAACCCGGACATCGTGCTTGCCGACGAGCCCACCGCGAACCTCGACTCGGTGACCGGCGCCTCGATCCTCGACGCGATGCGCGAAATGAACAAACGGGAGCACACCACCTTCATCTTCTCGACGCACGACGCGAATGTGCTCAAGTACGCAAGCCATGTGATCAAAATCAAAGACGGCCTTCTCAGCAGGGATTAGCGCATGAGTCTCATAGCAAAAATCGCCTGGCGCAACATCATGCGCCACAAGGGCAAGAGCCTCATCATCGGTTCGATCCTGTTCGTGGGCGCGTTCATCATGACTGTGGGCAACGGCGTTATATCGGGCATGGACCGGGGGCTCAACACCACGGTCGTCAACAGCTTCACCGGCGATATCGTGCTGATGTCGGACAAGCAGGAAGGCGACAACGTGTTCTTTGAGTTCATGGGCAAGGCCACCCCGCCCATCGACAATTATCTTGACATCAGGAAAGTACTGGACGAGCAGCCCTTCGTCCAGCGTTCGCTTCCGGTGGGAAAGAACATGGCCATGATCCTCAACGAACAGGAGGACGGGCTGCCCGGCAACGCGATCCTGGTCGGTGTTGATTTCGAGAAATACCGCGGCATGTTTCCGGGAAGCGTGAAGATCGTGGCGGGACGGCTGCTTGAAAAAAACGAGTCCGGAGCACTGGTGCCCCTCTGGGCATGCAAGGAGTTCCAGGCGTACACCAACATCTGGTTCATGGCCCAGGGAGAGAAGCTCGACACGGCAAAACTTCCGCCGGAAGTGAAACCGGACATCGCAACCCTGGTCCCCAAAGACAATGCCGTGCTCATGGGCTACAACGAGGACAACTCCACATCCGACATACGGGTGCCCATCAAGGGGATCATCGAGTACCGGGCGCTCAACTCGATGTGGGGGCGGTTTGTTCTTGTCGACATCGAGTCGTACCGCCGCTGCCTCGGCTATTTCTCCGCTGCCGACAAGGTTGACATATCGGATTCTGACAGGAAGCTGTTTTCCATGGACGAAGGGAACATGGACGCGCTGTTCACCGCTGGCGGCGCCATCGGGAAGAACAATGCACCGGGTCAGGCCAAAAAGACGTCCGCAGCGGCGTCGCCCGCCAGCGCGCAGAGCGCGCAGGTGAAACCGGTAAACGTCGATGCGGGCGCGTACAACCTGGTGTTCGTGCTGCTCAAGAACGGAGAAAATGCGGGCCGCGCCATTGCGAAGCTCAACGCGGTATTCAAGGAGAAAAAACTGGGTGTGCGCGCGGTGTCGTGGAAACGGTCGCTCGGGCCGGTGGGCAGCATGGCGGTGATCATCAAGGCCGCGCTGTTTCTGTTTGTGATGTTCCTGTTCTTCGTCGCCATCATCATCATCGTCAACACCCTGAGCATGGCGGCGCTGGAGCGCACCACCGAAATCGGCATGATGCGCGCCGTGGGCGCGCGCAAGGGGTTCATCACCACCATGTTCCTCGCCGAGACCGCGCTGCTGTCGTTCGTGTTCGGCGGGGCCGGCATCGCGGCGGGAATCCTGGGAGTCAACGTCCTCGCCGCGTTCCATTTCACCACCACCAACGATATGGTCCAGCTGCTGTTCGGCGGCGATACGTTTCATCCGCTGCTCACAGCGACGGACATGGCCCTTTCGGTAACGCAGCTTGCAATCGTAACGCTCATTGCGGTGGTCTATCCGACCAGGCTGGCGCAGAACATCACGCCGCTGGATGCCATACAGAGGGATTAGGGAATAAGGATTCACCGCGAAGGCGCAAAGAGCGCAAAGGTGGATAATGTTGGAAAAAGAAGAGGACAGACTATCAAATATCATCATCGGCGCTGCCATCGAGGTTCACAAAGTCCTGGGAGCGGGGCTTCTTGAAAGTGCTTATGAGGAGTGTCTTTGTCATGAATTGCGGAATCGGGGATTGTCCGTTGAGCGGCAGAAATGTCTGCCGGTTTCTTACATTGGGAACCAACTGGATTGTGGGCACAGACTGAATATTGTCGTAGAAAATCTGGTTACAGTTGAGTTGAAGACAGTTGACAGGATAGAGGATATTCACGAAGCGCAATTATTGACGTATCTCAAGCTTTCAGGGGTCAAGCTCGGATTACTCATTAATTTCAACACGCTTTTACTTCACAAAGGAACTAAACGCATCGTCAATAATCTGTAACTCACCTGAGTCCTGCTTTGCGCCCTTTGCGTCTTTGCGGTGAGTTTTTATTTGGGAGAATTTCATGAACCCCATCGTCACCATTGCCCTCCGCAACCTGCTGCGCCAGAAGCGGCGCAACATCCTGCTGGGCACGGCCATCGCCTTCGGCATGATGATTCTGGTTATTGCGAATTCGTTTTCACACGGTATATCCGACGTGATTTTCAATAAAATCATCAAGTACACCTCGGGCCATATCAGCGTGAGTTTCAGCAGGCACGGCAATTTCTACCGCATGGTGTTCAAGGACGGGGACCGGATGAAGGACATCGTGCACAAAAAAATTCACGATCTGTCGAGCATGCAGGAGGCAATCGGCATCATGGCGCGGGCGGTGGGCAACGGCGCCAACGACAACGTCATCATGGTTGGCATGGACCCGAATGCCGGCGGAACCCAGCAGGACAAAGAGGAGGCTGAAGAGAATTTCAGGATGCTAGAGGGGGCTTTTCTGGACATCAACCGCACCGACGTGGAAAACCCTGTGCTTATCGCCGAATCAAAAGCTAAATCGCTCAACGTGAGACTGAACGACATCCTGCGCGTGCGGTACCAGGACATGAACGGCCAGAACCAGGCCGCGCGGCTCACCGTGGTGGGGATATTCAAACCGGCGAACGTGTTCATGGCGGCCCCCATATTCCTTCACCTTCGGGACCTTAAAAGACTGGGCGGCTACGGCCCGAAC
>DATFYJ010000401.1:0-2336 GCA_035315105.1 Chitinivibrionales bacterium | reverse complement strand
CTTCCTGCGGGACTTTTACAATGAGAAGAAAGAGGCGTCCCCCTACTTCTCGTACCGTTATATGGGCGCCAAGCTTTCGATCGATGCTTCCCATCTGGTCAAGATTTTCCAGAAACAGCGGCATATAAGCTCCGCGTCGATCGAGTGTTTCATCGACTTCTGCGGTCTGGGCGGCACCGATGCCGAATACTTTGCGTCACTGGTGCATTTCAACAAGGCCAAATCGGACCGGGACATCAAACAGCACTATGAACGGCTCCTTGCCCTGAGAGGGGTAAAAACCTATACGATTGAAAAAAAACAATACGAGTATTTCCAGAAATGGTACTATTCGGCCATTCTCACGCTCCTCGATTTCTATCCTTTTGCCGGAAATTATAAAAAGCTGGCGGCACAACTGGACCCGCCGATTACCGAGGCACAGGCGCGAAAGGCAATCAAGCTTCTGAAAACGCTCGGCCTGGTGACTCGGCACAACGGTACGTTGGAATTGACGAATAAGATTGTCACCTCCGGCGAAGGGTGTCCTGCTGTTGCCGTAAAGACATTTCAGGAAGAGACCATGAAGCTTGCGATGGAATCCCTGCACCGGCACCGCCGGCAGGAGCGCAACATTTCCACCGTAACGATGACCATGGCGAAAAAAGACCTTGACGAAATAAACGAAACGATAGAAGAATTCCGTTCGACCTTGCTCAAATTCGCGGCTGACACCAAGGAACCCGACACGGTGTACCAACTGAACATTCAACTTTTTCCGGTGACGCAACGATGATGCAATCGCGGCTATGGGCGTATATAGGAGCCAGCCTTGTCTGGGCCGCGGTGCCATTGCTGCTGCGTTGCGGGAAAAGTCAGTCCGTGGTCGGCGCCGGGTCCGAAACCACCAACGCCAGGGTTACGGCAGTCATTTACAAAAGCGACGGCAGTCCGGCAGCGGGCGCAACGGTCCGCCTGCGGAGCAGCGATTATGTAACCCAGCCGCCTGCGCTCGCCAAAGCGGCAATCTATGGTGCCGACGCATTGACCGATTCGCAGGGCCGGTTTGAAATCGACGACATCGACCCGGGAAGCTATTGCATTGAAGTGAACGACGGCGGTTCGAGTGTTCTGTTTGCCTGCTCGCTTGCCGTGCATGATACGGTACATTTGGGCACCGGTACCTTGCGGCCCTATGCAGCCGTTATCGGCACCATCGATTCATTAACGGAAACGGCATACGCGCAGGTTTACGGATTGGAGCGTCTCGCGTCGCTCAGTTCCTCCGGGCGGTTCGCTTTCACCGACCTGCCGCAAGGCGTTCTGAAGGTGCGCGTCACCGCACCGGGCGCGCCCGCGCCAACGGTCGAGATTGCAAATGTCAAGACCACGGCGGGCGACACGACAACCATTGCCGCGGAGGAGTGCACAAATCCCGTATTCGTAACCGGGGATCCGAACGGCGGCTGGAGTGATAGCGGTTACTATGTCCACAACAACATGTGGAACAGCGCGTCGTATCAGTGTGCGGAAACCCTGTATGCCTGCTCGTACCACAACTGGTACGTGGTTGCAAACATGAACAACAATATCGGCGACGGCGCCGTCAAGGCGTATCCGAATGTCCATATGGACTTCGATAGCGTACCGATCAGTTCGTTTAAAGCCATCACAAGCACGTTTAGCGAGACCAGTCCGCACGTCGGCATCTACGACGTGGCGTACAGTATCTGGACCAACGGCGTTGCCGCCGCCGGCAGTACCGAACTTATGATCTGGACCGAGAACTACAATCAGGTGCCGTCCGGCAGCCTGGCCGCCACGGTGACCCTGAGCGGCGTTACCTACAATGTGTGGAAGACTTCCACCAACGGCTACATCGCTTTCGTGCCTACTGCGGTTTTCACCACGGGCACCGTGGATATCCTTGAGATCTTCAATTGGACAATATCAAAGGGCTGGCTCCCGGCCAACTCCACACTGGGGCAGATCGGTTTTGGTGTTGAGATCGTGTCAACGAACAGTACCAACGCTGTTTTCAAATTTACCGACTTCTCCATTACCACCAACCAATAAAGGAGCCTTACGTGCAACCCATTAAGCTTAATTATCGCAAAAGTCTTTTTGTAAAGATGCTCGCGGTTTCGGCGCTCATCCTGCCTGGAGTCTTGCCGGCCGGCAGTGCCGCCCCGGCTGAGTGCACGAACCCCGTGTTCGTGACTTCGGCTTTCACCGGCTGGAGTACCGAGGGTTATTATGTCCACAACAACCTGTGGGGCATTGCCGGTTATCAGGTCGCGGAAACGCTCTACGCGTGCTCATACCACAGCTGGTATGTGGTCGCAAACATGACCGGT
>DATFYJ010000400.1:0-2493 GCA_035315105.1 Chitinivibrionales bacterium | reverse complement strand
GACAAGACCCGTGCCGTGTTCGTAGAAACGATTGGAAACCCAAAGCTTGATTTTACCGATATCAAGGCCGTGGCCGACGCCGCGCACCGCCGCGGCGTGCCCCTCATCGTGGACGGGACGTTTACCACCCCGTTTCTCTTGCGCACCATCGAGCACGGCGCCGACATCGTGGTAAACTCGTTGACAAAGTGGATAGGCGGCCACGGCACGGCCATCGGCGGCATCATCACCGATTCCGGGAAATTCGACTGGAAGGCGGGCCGGCACCCGCTGTTCACCGAACCCGACGCGAACTATCACGGCCTGCGCTGGGCGCTCGACCTGCCCGAGACGCTGGCGCCGATCGCGTTCGCTTTACGGGTGAGAACCGTGCCGCTGCGCAACCTGGGCGCCTGCATTTCGCCCGACAATTCGTGGATCTTTCTGCAGGGGCTCGAATCGCTGGCGGTCCGCATGATCCGCCATTCGGAAAATGCCCTGGCCGTTGCCAAGCACCTCGCAAAGCATCCCAAGGTCTCGTGGGTGCGGTATCCCGGGCTTCCAAACGACCCGGCACACGCCGTTGCAAGCCGGTATCTTAAAAACGGTTTCGGCGGCATGGTGGTGTTCGGTATCAAGGGCGGATACGACGCAGCCGTCAAGCTGATCGACGGCATCGGGCTGTTTTCGCACCTTGCGAATGTCGGCGACGCCAAGAGCCTTGTCCTTCACCCGGCGAGCACCTCGCACTCGCAATTGTCCACGCAGCAGCAGCTCGAGGCCGGGCTCACGCCCGACCTCATCCGTCTGTCCATCGGCCTTGAGCACATCGATGATTTGACGGACGCGCTTGACGAAGCGCTGGCCTTGGTCTAGGTTTTGCCGCCACAGAGGTCGTCCCGCGATGCGCACCGCGAAGTTCACCATACGCCAGACCCACGGGCTCCATGCCCGCGTGGCCTATGCCATCGCCGCGGTCACCAAGGCCCTCTCGTCGAGGATCACGTTCAAAAAAGACGGCCAGACGGCCGACGGCGGATCGGTCCTGCAGATCCTTATGCTCGCGGCCGCCCAAGGAGCGGAGATAGAGGTTTTTGCGGAGGGCGGCGACGAGGAAGAAAGCCTGAAAAAAATCGAGGAGTTCTTTTCCGAGGGTACCGGCATCTGAGGCAACGCGCAGCCGAAGGGCTGAAGGCTATGAAAATATCAACGCGGTGTCGCTACGGTCTGCGCGCGATGATTGAACTGGCCCGGAATTTCAACGCCGGGCCGCTCAACAGAAGTACCATCGCAAAGACGCAGCACATCACCAAGGCGTACCTCGAAAACATCCTCACCTCCCTGCGCGAAAACAACCTTGTAAGCACCACCCGCGGCGCGGGAGGTGGGTTCGTGCTCCGACTTCCCCCGTCGAAGATAACGGTGCTTGACATTGTCAACGCGCTCGAAGGGTCCGCCGCGCCGGTCGAGTGCCTGGAAAACCGTGCCGTGTGCGAAAAAACGCCGTGGTGCCCGGCGCGACAGGTTTGGAAAAAGCTGTATGACGCGCAGGTAGAAACGCTGTCGGGAATATCGCTGCAGGACATCCTTGACGGGTCGGCAGCGCATGATGTCAATTATGTGATTTAGCTCCTTCAGATGAGGCAGGTGCTGAACTCGGCCATGGCTTCCGTTGACAGTGCCTTTGAGTACTTGTGGTAGAGCGGAACGGTTGTAAAGGAACCGTCGATCACATAATTCTTCTCTTCGCTTACGTTAAGGCAGTCTTTCTTTCTGACAAGCTGGTTGCTGGTCCAGAATCCAAACCTTGTGGTGATGGATTTCGATACGACCGTGCCGAACGCAATCTGGTTGTCGCTTTCGACCGTGACCCCGAGGTTGACAAGGCAGGACGAGCCGAAATAGCAGCCGTTCTTGATGTGTATTGGCGCCACGATTCCGTTGCGGCAAATGTCAAAACCATGCGTCCAGAACTGCGTGCCATTTCCCGCGATTACGGTATCGTCTCCAATGCTGATGTCGTCGGTGACATCGAAAAGATGCCGTGCCGTTATCATCGAATTTCTGCCAAGGGTGAAGTTGCCGGACAGACCCAGTATCGGGTCCCTGCTGAAATGGTTCCCGTTCCCTATCCTGGCACCTTGCGCGATGGTGAGCGTGTTGAGGTTCTTGATGATGTTCCCGCTGCCCAGACAAGAGCCGGTTTTCATGACAAGCTTCCTGGTATTGGATATGATGTTGAAATTGCCGATGCTGGCTCCCTCCTCCAGCGTAATCTTGTCGCACAGGATAATGCACATTCCGATCCTGCACCGGCGGGTGATGGAAAAATGGAAGAACGTCCGATAGAGAACGATCTTCACGAAATTGATAGGGATCAACCCTATTATTGCCAAAAAAGTGCTGCGCATGACCAACCCCCTTTGCGCCGCTCGCATGTTGTTCTCGCGGGAAACGGCGACAGTGGAAAGTGCCTCCAGCATCCGCCTTCCTCGCAACGGTGCCTCTGTCTGC
>DATFYJ010000399.1:0-2965 GCA_035315105.1 Chitinivibrionales bacterium | reverse complement strand
GCCGAACTGAAGACCCGTGCCATGACCGAACTCTACGACCTGGCCACCAACCTGAACGTCGGGGAGCACCGCAATCTCCGCAGGCAGGAACTCATTTTTAAAATCCTTCAGGCGCAGGCCGCCCAGAACGGACAGATGTTCGCCGAGGGCGTGCTTGAAATAATGCCCGACGGATTCGGATTTCTCCGCTCCCCGCTCAACAGCTACCTTTCGGGCCCGGACGATATCTACGTCTCTCCATCGCAGATCAAGCGGTTCTATCTCAAGACCGGCGACACGGTGTCGGGCCAGGTGCGCCCGCCCAAGGATTCGGAGCGCTATTTCGCCCTTTTACGGGTCGAGATGGTGAATTACGAGGACCCTGAGGAATGCAAGAAAAAGGTGAACTTCGACGACCTCACGCCGCTGTTTCCCAACCAGCGCTTCAACCTCGAATACGATGCGAAGGAAGTATCCACGCGCATCATGAACCTCGCCACTCCCATCGGTAAAGGCCAGCGCGGGCTCATCGTCGCGCCGCCCCGCACGGGGAAGACGGTGCTGCTCAAGAACATCGCCAACGCCATCTCCACGAACCACCCGGAGGCGGTGCTCATCGTTTTGCTCATCGACGAGCGGCCCGAGGAAGTCACCGACATGTCGCGTTCCGTAAAGGCGGAAGTGATCAGCTCCACGTTCGACGAACCGGCCGAGCGCCACGTGGTGGTGGCCGAAATGGCAATCGAGCGCGCCAAGCGCCTCGTTGAGCACAACAAGGACGTAGTGATCCTGCTCGACTCTATCACCCGTCTGGCGAGAGCGCACAACACCGTGGCGCCGCATTCGGGAAGGATCCTGTCGGGCGGCGTCGATTCGCAGGCCCTTTACAAACCGAAACGGTTTTTCGGTGCGGCGCGGAATATCGACAACGGCGGCAGCCTCACCATCATCGCCACAGCGCTCATCGAGACCGGCAGCCGCATGGACGAGGTGATCTTCGAGGAGTTCAAGGGCACCGGCAACATGGAACTCGTGCTCGACAGGAAGATCGCCGACCGCCGGATTTATCCGGCCATCGATCTCATGAAGAGCGGCACGCGCAAGGAAGAGCTGCTGCTCACTCAGGAGGAGCTTAACCGCATGTGGGTCCTGCGCAAGTTCCTCGCCACCATGACGCCGGTGGAAATGATGGAGTTTCTCAAGGAAAAGATCAGCGGCACCAAGACAAATAAGGATTTTCTGGAGTCGATGAAGAGTTAGCATGTTGACGCGTTTACGCGTTGACGAGTAGGCGTGGACGGATGGGAATATGTCGGTCTCTTTTCAGCTAACGCGTCAACTCGTCAACCCGTTTACCCGTCTACACTAACAACGGAGCCACCTATGCGCATAGCAGTGCTCGGTTGCGGCAACATGGGGCGGGCCATAATCGCCGGCCTCCTCAAGGCCTACGACGACGTTTCGATAATCGCGTATGACAAGAGCGAAGCCGCGCTCAAGTTCCTTCCGGACGAGGCGCTGGTGGTTCCGCTCGACGAGTGGGATCTTGATGAGAACCGGCCCGACGCCGTTGTCATTGCGGTCAAGCCGCAGGACATGGCTGAGGCGCTCGCCCTGTTTTCGGGCCTTGCCCAGCGGGACGACACCCCCCTGTTCATGTCGATCGCCGCAGGCATCGGCATCGCAAGACTTGAAAAGCTCCTGCCGCAACACGCTCGCATCTGCAGGGTGATGCCCAACACGCCGGCCCTGGTGGGCGAGGCGATGTCGGCATACTGCCTTAACAGCCGGTGCCGTGATTCCGATAAGTCAATAGTCGAGCGGGTCCTCGGCTCGTTCGGCAGGGTTGTCCGCGTGCCGGAGAAACAGCTCAATGCGATCACCGGTCTCTCGGGAAGCGGTCCCGCCTATGTCTATCTGTTTATCGAGGCCCTCATCGAAGGCGGCGTGGCTGCCGGCATTCCCTACGCCGTGGCACGGGAATGCGCGGTGCAGACCGTGGTGGGGGCGGCGCGCATGGTCCAGCAAGGCGACGAATCGCCGGCCGCACTCAAGGCGGCGGTGATGTCGCCCGGCGGCACCACGGTGCGCGGCCTTATGGAGCTGGAAAAAAACAAGTTCAAATTCTCGGTTATCAAGGCCGTCATCGAGGCGGCCGTGCGCGCGGAGGAACTTGGCAGGCAGGAATAAGCCGGATTCGCGCGATTCGGGGAAATCATGAAAGGATCGGACATGAAGGTGATGAGTATTATTGCCGCGCTGGCGATTGCCGGCGCTGTTTTCGGGGAAGACCCGCAGGAAAGCAAACTGCTTCCCGCCGGGACCGCTGCGCCGAGTTTCTCGCTCCCTTCGCTCTCGGGCGACAGGGTCTCGCTTTCGACCTATTGCGGGGAGACCCTTTCCAAGCCCTATATCAACAAGGTCCGCCATACGGTGGTCCTCAGCTTCTGGGCAACCTACTGCAAGCCGTGCCAAAAAGAGATTCCCGAGCTTCAGGCGTTTGCCGAAAAGCACAAGAACAACGACATCATGGTGATGTGCATAAGCATCGACAAGGAAGGCGCGGACATCGTGGGGCCGTTTGTGAAGGAGAAGGGATACGCGGTGCAGGTCCTTCTCGATCCATACGCCAAGACGTCGGAGCGCTACGGAGTGAAATCGCTGCCCGCGCTGTTCGTTATTGACACAATGGGAATCATCCGGTTTGCTTCGCGCGGGTACGACGCGAAGAATCCCCTGGGCCCCAAACTCGAAAAGGTCCTCAAAAGCATCAGGGAGGGAACAAAAATTTCGGTCGTGGACGAGGGCGGTGCGGTGGTGCCCGTCGAACCGGCCGGATCAAAGGGATCAAAGGCCGGAGGTGATGAGGCAGCCCGGCCCGGCAGGCTCTCCCCAAAGCAGCGATGGAACGCGATTGCGCGGGTGGAATGCGGCGAACCCATCGACAAGGTCGCGGCTGCGGTCGGCGTTGCCCCGTCGGAACTTC
>DATFYJ010000398.1:0-12105 GCA_035315105.1 Chitinivibrionales bacterium | reverse complement strand
TCAACAGCGCACAGCGGGTACCCTTGGGCGGCCATGCTGTCGCGGATTATCTGCTGATCATACGAAAGACCTGCCATCGAATACGGCGCAAGCTGTTTGGCCTGGATAAAGCGTTTGATACGGGCTTCCCCGAACACGGTGTGCCCCTTTATTGCCACCGAATCGATGCGGGTCTGCGGTCCTTCACTGATAACAATGTTGACCGTCACCCGGTGCGACGACGGGTCTCTGATAATATCACCGGCATTAACCTGAATGCCGAGAAACCCTTTGTCGCGATACATGTCAGCAATGGCATCGATATCCGCGTTCAAGAGGGATGACGAAAACGTTGTCCTATGGAAGATCCATCCCGGTTTCGTATCCATCCTGCCAAGAAGGTCCGAAGAAGATATCGAGGCATTGCCGGTAAAGGTTACGGCCCTAACGAGCCACGGTCGCATCCTGACGCGTTTTCCTCCGGTCGATGCGCACCCCACGAAAAGGATCATCAGCCACAGCAGTATGGCAGAGAGGTACCAGTGTCCGGCGTGCGTTTGCAGTGCATTGACGATTCGATTGTCCGTCATTGTTTGCATTCCCAACAATTGGGGGACTTCAAAAATTCAAAAACGCGGCCTGTCATTGCGAACCCCTCGACAGGGCTCGGGATAAACTCCGTGAAGCAATCTCGCGTTTTTGTAAGGAATTAAGAGAGATTGCCACGTCGATTCGCTCCTCGCAATGACAGCTAAACAATTTTTAGAGGTTCCCATTAGTCAATGACCATAGCGGAACTTCAGGTCAGCGCCGCCCTGGGCCTGCTGGTCGGTCTCAGCTTCGAGGTACAAAAACGACAGGATCCGGTACGAAACCAGGACCATCTGCTGGCCGAGCTTCGCCAAACCTGTTGAATAGGTCACGGCTACCCGGGACGACACCTGCTTGGTGACCGAAAGCTGCGGCCCAATGGTGGAAGGACCGGGAACATTCCCATAAATATCCATTCCCTGCGGTCCTGGGGAAGAGGGATCGAAAACATTCCCGTAGATATCCACGCTTTCCACATTGAGAAACCGCGCAAGTTTGCGGGTACCGAATCCGGCGAGCTGCTGGCTTACCAGGACCCCCCCTGTCCGTGAACCGAGGTCGGCCCCCACGCCGGTCTGGATCGTGCCGAATGTCAATAAAGAGATGATTTGCGGTTGAGCAAGCGAAGGGATGGCGGACAATGTTATTACCGGATCGGAAAGATCGCCCTTTACGACGAGTGTAATGTCGTAATCCACTTTTCCCCCCTGGGGCGGATACCAGGAAACACTTGACATCGCCGTAATATTGAGCGATGGATTGACCCGCTGCGGATCGTGCTGGCTGATCGTGCCCTGAATAACGGTGAATTTTCTGTCGAGATAATAGACAAAACCATCGAGAATCTGAAACCGGCCGTCAATTGAGGGATTGTCCGGCCTGCCCGCAACAGTTACTGTTCCATCAACGAGCATTTTGCCCAGATTCGAGTCAAAGGTCAAGTTACTGTTGAGATTCACCGCAATGCGCATAACGACTTTGTCAAATAGGGGATTTGGCGGCCGTAGCGTCTGTGGCGCCTTCTTCTTGAGCTGTTCGCCGACGTCGACAAGGGAATAGTCCTGTGTAAAACGCGTGCCCTCCAGTTGCACATTGGCTGCTATTGTGAAGAGCGAATCCTTTGTGAGACGGATATCCGCGGTTTGAATGCCGAGGTCAAGATTTTCATAGCACCCCCCGAGATGCACGTTTTTGAGTTTAATCTCACTGTAAGCGGCGGATATGCCCTTTTCGCCAGGCACTGCCCAGCCGCCGCCCGTTATGGACCCTTTGCCCCATTTGCCCTGAAGTTGACGCAGGATTATCGAATCGTTTCTAAAATCAATATCGACCGACAAAGGGCCGAGCGGCTTGTCGCATTCGTAAATGTAACATTCCCCATCTCGCAGTGAAAGGGTCCCTGACCCTTGCGGGAAGCCTTTGTCGGCACCTTCAACAACCACTCGCCCGGATATCACGCCTCTATTAATCGTTACAGGATCGGGCATAAACGGCTGCACAAAGTTAAAGGGCATTGCAGTGAAGGTTGCGGAAATACGGCCGTTCTTGCTAAAGGAAAAGCCGTTTTTCAAAGTTACCGGCATAATTGCACTCAGGTCCGCTCCGCCTCCATTACAGGATATGTGCAATGTGTCCAGGTTTACTACATCGCTCGCGATCGATCCATTGCCGGAATACGCGGTGATGAGATTGCCGCGGTATTCAATTGAATCGCCGCCCAAGGTAAAACGACCCGCAGGTCGCGCGAGCGGACCGGCGACGTTCAAATCAAAGACAGCGGGCCCGGCTTTGAGTTCTTCACTCTTTACTGTCAACCATTTATTTGCAATGTGCGTGCTGCACGAAAGCCCCCACACACCATTGACTTTTAATAACTTGCCATGAAGGGTAATTGTCCCAAGCGATTGGACCGACGGAGCGAACGCATTGACCAGGCCCCCATAGGCAACCGAGTCGCCGTTAACCGTGACGACAGCCCCGTCACGAATGGCGGCAACGCCCCTCGAAAGTTCATGCAACGCCACGGGTATATGCGCGGTGACAATGATCGGTATTCCAGCCCCTTTTTGGACGGCCTGTATCGTTGCGGTCGCAATGCTGTTGGTATAGGCAAGGTCGCCGGTCGCAGCAATAACGAGGCCGCCTGAAACTGCGTGATCGAAAGTAAATGTCAGCCGCATATCAGGATTTTCGGACATCCCGGCCATCGTGCCATTGACGCCGAGAGATCCCACTAACCCATGTGCCTGAGGAAACCAAGGCGTAACAACCGCCGGGTCGAGGCCCTCTACCGTCACCGATGCCGCGACCGAATCATTGTTTAACCGCGCCTGCGTCGAGAGCGTTCCCGCTGAACGTTTATCTAAGGTAAATTTACAATCAGCATTCAGCGACTCGCTGCCGCGTGCCCACGAAACCCTGCCGTCGCTTGTCATTGCGGACGTGCCGCGCTTGACGGCAAGCGATTGCCATCGCAGGCCTTGACCGGCAAACCAACAATGTGCCGAAACGGTATCAGCATGATACCGTCCGTACGAGCATTGGCCCAAAAGGATGTCGCCGTCGATACGCAGAGAGTCTAAGCGTCCGCTTGCACCCGCCTGTACCCAGGCCTTCCCGTTCCATTCACCCGGTACTAATCCCTGCAGAGCGTTTGCTATCGAACCGTTTGCAGTTACATATGATGAATCGATAAACAACTGGGCCTTTCGCAGGGTAAACCGGCCCCACAGCTTTGAGACCATAACATAACGCCATTCCAGATGGGTGCTTTGGAGGGTCGCGGTAACAGCAGGATTCCTTAGGGTTCCGCTCAAAAGGGCATCGGCAGTAATCGATCCCCGGACGGGTTCTTTATAAAAAATCGACGCTATTCGTTTAACCGTATCCGCCTGAACATGGAACGAACCGTTGATTGCTCCATGAGCAGTATACCGGCCATTTCCTCTCATTTCGAAATCCGGTTTCATTACCGCGGTCAGGTCCCACCTGTTTTGGGCTGCTCGTACCGTCACGTTCGCCGGGCTTGCTGCAATTGGTCCCGATACCTCCCGGATGTCCGCCCACAGGGTGTCCGGGAGGTTCCGAAGACCTGAGCCGGCGGCATACAATCCGGCATCAGCCAGAAATACAGGCTGATGCCGCCACCGCGGCAGCGCCGATAGTAAATTGCGTATGTCAACATTTCCGGCCGATGACGCAATGGTGTACTTTCCAAAGGCCGGCGACAAAAACAACCGGCTGACAATCGCCCGGACTGAGCCTTCGGCAGTTCCCGCTGGCGACCAAAGCCGCGCTTTTCCTCGAAGAAGGTCATTGGAATAGTGCGCCTGCAAAAACAGAGAATCGGCACTCACGGGTCCAGCCCGCAACCCATACCCGGCTAAAGTTACTGCAAGCACCGGCCGCACAATTGATCCCGTCATTGATCCCTGTGACGTTAGTTTCCCAACGGGTTTCAATGGTGAGAAGTTTTTATATGCGATAGGGAAACCGGCAACGATGGCTTCGGCATGTGCCGTTAGGTCCCATGCTTTTTCCATGGAAAAGGGAATGGTTCCGGAAAATGAAAGCATTGCCGAATCGCCACGCACTTCCGCTTTGCTGAATAGTAAAGATTTTGGCCCGATGGCTCCTTGAACATCATTTGAGCGAACCGCACCACTCCACACTGGTGATGAGAAATGTCCGGCACCGGCCTGCATGACAAAAGACATGGAATCCGCGTAGATAAAATCCAGCCGGAACGAGGGGATGTTTTCAGAAGTCGTTATTTTCGTGATGCTGTCGACATAGGATACCATACAACGCTCCGCGCTGATCATCCTCACCAGCGATCTTGTTCTGGGAGACACGGCAGGGATAAGCGCCGCTATCCTTCCGATATCGACCGGCCCTGCAAATAGTCCCTGACGGAAATTAAAAAGTTCCCCGCTGAGGCCTTCAATTTTTATGGAACGCAATTCAAAACGTCCCATCAGCAATGCCGGAAAGTCGATTTGCGCCGCGGCAAGATCCGCTCTAAGCGGAGTCCTTCTATCGTGCCAATCGGACAAAACGACGTTCTTTGCAACCAATCCCTTCCGTAGATCTATAGCGATTGTTCCGATGGTTACGTTGCACAATAACAGCGATGAAGTTTTGTTGTTGACAAGGGAAACAATGAAATGTTGGAAAGGAGGAATACTTGGAAGGACGGCACAAATGGCGGTTAACGCAACAAGAATTATTCCGCCAATGAACAGTAATCGTAGGCCCTTTTGCCTCCAGCGCGGTCTTTGCGGGACGCGTTTCGGACCATGATGTTCTTTGCTGTTTTCCATTTTTGAACTATGCGTAACATTTGTTTTCATCCGAGGCGCCTGTTGTTACTGCCTGGATGTAATAATGACCTTTCGTGCGAGTTTGAGTATCGCCTCTTCCCCGCGATAATCCCGGCGCTATTTTCCTTTTTTTTTCCAGCTATTCCAGCAGGGAGCGGACACTCCCCGTAGCGCCGCGTCCTGGTTCGATGTCGTCGCACTCGACCAACCGTCAGCTCATGTAGACCATGACTGCGATCCGGTCACTCGGATACCTGCGGTTGTACAGGTAATAACCATCTCCGAAATAATCAATGTACACGTCATCGTTTTCGTACCAGTCGGCCGACCAGTATTCCGGCCATGGGTCAACGACACTGAACCAATAGCCTTCGTACCTGAAGCGTGGATACCCGCCAAAAAGTTCCAAGGAATGGCTGTAGATGCGGAACCCATGGCTCCGGCCAAAGTAGACTTGGAAATGGTCTTCAGGAATACGGTAGCCGTCATAGCCGCCGCGTTGCTGCCAGGTGCGGTGCTCGGTCTGCCAGCTACTTGCGCGGTGCTGCTGCCATACGGCGGCCTGTTCGCTTTTCTGAACTGGTTGTGCTTTCTGTTCAGGCTTGCTTGCCTGCTGCTGTTGCTTTTTGAGACCCTTCGCTTGCTGGGCCTTGGGTTGTTGCTGCGTTTGGGGGTTTTGTGCGCTCTTGGCTTGCTGCTGGGGTTGCTGACCAGCAGCTTGCTTTTTAAGACCAGGAGTTTGCTGCTGTTGTTGCTGAACGCTAGCCTTCTTCTTCTTGCTTTTGGCTTGCTGCTGTTGCTGCACTTGTTGGGAGGCTTTGGCTTGAGGCTGATGTTCCTGCTGGTCCTTTACTTGCTGCTGTTGCTCCTGCTGGCCTTTGGCCTGCTGCTGCTCTTGCTGGACCTTTTCTTGTTGCGGTTGCTGGTGCTCTTCCTGACCCTTGGCTTGCTGCTGCTGTTGTTGCTGCTGATCCTTTCCTTGCTGCTGCTCTTGCTTGCCCTGTTCTTGTTGCTGTTGCTGCTGGCCTTGCCGGTCTTTTCCTTGTTGTTGATCCTGGCGATCCTTTCCTTCTTGCTTTTGGTCCTGCTGAGCGAATGTGAGAGCAAAGGTTCCGAGAATAAGGAAGAGAACTCCCATGCTGACTGTCATAATCATAGTTTTAGGATTGGGCCTTTTCATGCTGTGGTCTCCTTTTTAGTTCAATGTAAAGCCGATGTCTTCTTTCCATAACTCCCCGAAAAGACGCGTTGACAAAGAGCGCTTGACCTATCTGCGGCCGACAACAAACCAAACAATAATCAAGATAATTGCAATAACCAGTAAACCATGGACACCGCCGCCAAAGGTAACGGACGTAATCAAACCTACCAGCCACAGCACAACAAGAACCAGACCGGCAACCCACAGTAAATTAACCATATATTCCTCCTGTTTCTGCATCCGCCTTAGATCGCCGGCGCTTCTTTACTTCTTGGAGCTGATGATGCTTCGCTGCGCCAGCTCAGCTATCACAATGCCGGCAATCTCGCGTTGCACATCCGTCACGGAACCGGGATCGGGTGTTCTGCTCGTCGCACTCCAGACCATTTTGGCGCCGTTTCCGGTTGTGGTGACGTCAATCGCGCGAATGTCGACAGATTGAGAATCCATGTGTCCCGGATGGTCTATTTCGCGATAATAGGTATAGTATCTTTGCCAATACGTGCCGTAAGAAGGACTGTAACGTGCATCCCGTTCGGTGGTTGTGTAGGTGGCATACCTGGGTACAAATTTCATATCCGTTTCCGTTGGGAGCCTGAGAACAACCAGAATGCCGTCGAAACCGTTTGCTTGCACCGTCGCAATCACCTGATTTGTGTCCGGAGGTGCGTCTGGGAACAAACCATACGAAGATGTCGGTGCCACGCCATGCTTGGCAAGTTCGCCGGCGAATGCATCCTCCCAGATGCGCCGCTTTGCTGCATCCTTTCTCACTGCGATAACGAGTATCTTGCTAAGTGGCGGAGCTTGAAACGAAGGGTCATACCATTTGTTGACAAGGCTGGATGATGCACAGCCGCACATCAGGCTCATCAAATAACCGAGTGCCACTGCCGCAACTGCTTTTCCTAACGAATTCATGATTCACCCCTTCCTGTTACAATGCATTGCACACAGTAGATGCGCAATACCCATACCATCCTCCATGTATTGAGAAATAATTTGAAAACCGGAACGAGAGTGCATCAGTTCCCACACCGAGCTGTTTTGTGTTTCTTAGGACTACGGACTCTCATTAATACGAGGAGCATTTCGCAATACCAGGAACACGGCCCGGGCACAATCTGTGTCATTCAATCCTTTTCAAAGTCAATATATCCACGTTCCACATTTATGCTTACCAGTTTCACGCGAAGCCGGTTTCCAACCTCAAGGCCCTCTTGACCTCTCAACAATCTTCCTTCTACGGGCGGATTCGCGATGCGGACCCATGTTCCTTTTTCGGACGCGCCGGTCACCAGCGCATTGAACCGTTCCCCAATGCTTGACTCAAGCAACAGTGCCCCTGCGGATTTTACCACCTGCCGCTCGACTTTTTTGGCCGCGTCTTCCATTTCCGTGCAGTGCTTTGCGAGCGACTCAAGTTCATTGGTCGCGTATGCCGAGGATTGTCCCGCGATTGCCGCTTTCAACAATCGCTGTGTGACAAGATCTGGGAACCGGCGATTGGGGGCCGTGGAATGCGCATAGTCCCTGACCGCGAGACCAAAGTGCCCAGCAACGTCGCTTCCCGGAAGTTCGACAACATATTCACCCGGCCCCATCAGTTTGATGACACTCAGGGAAAGGTCCGGAAAACGCAAAGGATCTGCAGCTTTCGCTTTTGTCAGGAATTGAGCCAGTGCCCTTGAATCGGGTCCTTTGGGAAGTCTGAAACCATGCTCCAAGGCAAGTTCAACGATTCTGTCCCAGCGTTTAGGCGTGCGCACGACCCGCCGTATCGACGGCAACCTTTTGGATGCGAGAAATCGGGCGGTAACGCCATTTGCGGCGATCATGAAATCCTCGATAATACTCTTGGCCCTGCTTCCTTTTTCGGCTACCAGCCCTTTGAGCGTGTTGCCGTCGAACACCGGACGCGCCTCAATTGTTTCAAGATCCAGCGCGCCATGAACGTGTCGGAGCGCTTTCAATTCTTGCGCCGCGCGGTCTTGGAGCCGCAGGTTCTCCTCGAGGCCATTGACATTCGCAATCTCTTGCGGCTTTGGCCCGGCCTTCTCCAACCACGCAGCGACGCCGTTATAAGCAAGCTTAGCATGGTTGACAACGGTGGCCAGATAGACGTCTGACCCTTGAATCGATCCACCTTCAGCGACGATCATTTCAATCACGACGGCCTGCCGGTCCGATTCAAGGTTAAGAGACGTGAGATCGGTTGAAAGCTTTTCCGGCAGCATTGGAAATATCTGGGCCGCGGTGTATACCGACGTGGTGTTGTGGCTTGCGTGATTGTCAATCGCCGACCGCCTTTTTACAATGGAATCGACATCGGCAATTGCAACAAGGACCTTTGCGGTCCCTTGCGGCATTGTCTCCGCAACGGTAAGTTGGTCCAGGTCGCGAGACTCGTCGTTGTCAATGGAACACCACGGCAGGTTTCTGAGGTCACGGGTCGGTCCGCCGGTGGTCGCTGCGGGTTCATGGATTCCATCGAGTTCGGCAAGGGCCTGCGGCGAGAAATCAGGAACAAGCCCTCTGTCAACCATTGCCCGCCGGGCAATGCTTTGCAGGATGAAGCGGTGTTGCACGTCGTTGGAGTTTGTCATGCGGTCATCTTTCTGTGAGAACGGCAACGTGAGCGAATCTGCATTGGATGCGGAGCCTATTTCCGCAATGCGGCCAGTTTTCGAACAAGTCGGTTTCATCCAAGGGAGGAAAACACGTTTTCATCGTATCCTCACTTTTGCGGCGCGGTTCAATACTTTTTGACTGCGTCAAGCGAAAGGCCCAGTCGGGCCATGGTTATTGATAGTTAGAAAACGCCCGACACTTGTCGGGCGCAGCATGTACAGATTTCAAAATCCCTTACCTAACAATCAGCATTCTGTTCAGATCTGCTTTGCCGTTGGATTCCAGTTTTGAAAAATACCAACCCTTTGCCAACCCGCTCGCATTGAATGGTACTTGATTGTATTCCCCGGCTTCCGCTTCGCCGCTGAATAACGTTGCAACTTCCTGCCCGCGAAGATTGAATACACTCAATGTCGTTTTTCCGTTTGACGGAACCGTGAATTCAATAGATTGATTTCGACTGGTCTGGAAGAGCCCCCCTGATTTTTGAGGCGTCAAACCATTCTCGACCACGCCCGTTGCCGGCCCTGTAATGTCGTTGGCTTGTAATGTAACTGCGGTCTGTGCCAGCGCTCTGCCGGAAAGCGTTGCGCCGGTACTCATCGCAATCTCTGTTTGACATAATATGATTCCCTTCATGGCAGCCGTCGTTCCAAGGGTAACTTTACCGGCTACCTGCCAGAAGATGTTGGAAGCCTGTGCGCTGCCGCTGAGCGTTACCATGGCGCCATTGGCCAAGGACAGATTCTGCGCTATCTGGAAGATCCAGACATCGCTTGCGGTGCCAGAGATGGTGACGCCACCGGCAGACACCAGGACCCCGGTACCCCACTTGTAAAGACCTGGAGTGAGGGTCTTCCCCGTAAGATCTCCGGCGTACAGTTCAGTATAATCAGGCAACAATCGTCCGGCAGCGTTGGTGTATGCGGTGCCCATGTCGCCAATGGCCGTAGTCATCTTGGTCGGTGTCGGCGCAGTATAGTCGGAGGCATATATCTTTCCCGTTACTAACGACGATGTTGAAAATGTTCCTGAGGCGTCCTTTATTAATCCAAATCCAGTTACGTATGTCGCAGCGACTGGACTGACTCCAATGTCACCGGTAATTGCGGTGACGCCTGTGGTTGAGATTCCTGTTTTCGCCAGAACCGCGAAACTGCCGGCTGTTCCAAGGTATATCGGCGTCGGGCCGGCGGCAATGGCGGAAGACACAATAATGCTGGCCAATATCATGACCCGGATCGACACTTGATTGTGCAGGGGAAATGCTCCTCTAGTCAATAATGTAATTGATTTCTCGCTGCCACAATTTGCGGCTGTAAAGCGAGCTTCATGTCCACGTACCGGCGTTCCGGCGTGCGGACGACACGCCGATTTCACAAAGCTCACCATCTCACATGCAAGCTGCCCAGGTGCATGCTTGACTGGGAACCGAATACGCCACCCGCACTCAACAACCATACCATCACCATGACAACCACCACTACATTCAGAATTGTCTTGATGTTCCTGTCCATGGGGACAAACGAGTTAATGAGCCACAGGAAAACACCGGCAACGATGAGAGCGATAACGATAGAAAGTAGCGACATGATTACTCCCTTCGGACAAGGTTTTTACAATTTCATCCGACGTGGACACGCCCCGTCGAATCTTCTTGGAGTACTTGATCTGATATTTCCTTACTTCCTTGAGCTGATGATGTTTCGCTTTGCCAGCTCGGCAATCACGAGGCTGACAATCCCGCGTTGTACATCCGTCACGGAAGCGGGATCGGGCGTTCTGCTCGTCGCACTCCAGATCATTTTGCCGCCGTTGCCGGTTGTGGTGACGTCAATGGCGCGAATCGCAACCGATTGCGAGTCAACGTATCCGGGATGATCTATTTCGCGGTAATACGTCCCGTATCTGTCCCAGTAAGAGCCGTAATAGGGGGTGTAAGGAACATTCTGTTCTGTGGTTGTATATCCTTGAACATAGTGCCTATTGGTCTCCGTTGGAAGCCTGATAACAGCAAAAACGCCGTCGAAACCGTTCGCTTGCACCGTTGCCACAATCTGGCTCGTGTCCTGTGGCGCATCGGGAAACAAACTGTACGACGAGGTCGCCGCCACACCGTGCTTGACAAGCTCGCCGGCGAAAGCATCTTCCCAAATGCGGCGTTTTGTGGCATCCTTTCTGACGTCGATAACCAGTATTTTTCCCAACGGCGGAGCTTGAAAGGAAGGATCTCGCCAAATATCGACAAGGTTGGACGAAGCGCAGCCGCACATCTGGCTCATCAAACAGCCGAGCGCCGACGCTAAAACCCCCTTACGCAACAAATTCATGATGAAATCCTTTCGGTCGACACAAGCGAGTCTCAGTTTTTTCAAGAGTGCGGTTCAAAGATCAAGCCAACCTTCGCCCTTGGATGATTCTCACCAGCACCACAATGACAGCGACTACCAGAAGAATGTGAATGAAGCCGCCCAGGGTGTAGGAAGTGATCAACCCGAGAAGCCACAATATCAACAAAACCGCTGCAACAGTGAAAAGCATTATTAGTCTCCTTCCATATTCTGTTTTGCAAAATAATGGTGCGCTTTCGCCGCAACCTCACGGTCCGTCATCTTATCGGCGGATTCCATAACCACCGCCCTGTCATGAAGATCGTTTTGTTCCATGAGTTTTTTCAACTCGCCCTTTGCCTCACCGGGGCCGAAGATAAGCACGGATTGGGCGCCCCGAATGCACGACAGGACCTCATCGTAGAAAACCTTGAGATGCTTTGTAAATCCTCTTTGCTGCCTGCCGTCTTTCTGGACCAGTTGCGATTCAAAGGAAGTTGTGGAACGGTTCCGGTTGAACCGTCCGCGCTGTTTTTCGACATTCGATAGTATCTGCCGTATTTCTTCCCCTTTGTCCGATACCGTTGCGACAATCGCTTTTCGGTGGTCGATCCACAAACCCGCTGCTGTTTTCATGAGTTATTTCTCCTGAAAGGGGACAGATTGGCCCGGTTTGTAATGTACCTCTGGTCAACCTGCCCTTTGGATTTGACCGCAGAAGCTTGGTGGTCAATTACCGCGCGCGCTTGAAATCAATTTCGCTTTTGAGCAATCACTTGCAATTGTCCTATTTCAATGACACCTGTGCGATTGTCATGTCATTTCTTACGCTCTTCACGCCCTTTATGTCGTTTACGAGCTTGCCCACCAGATCTTTTTCGGCGCCATTCTTGGCCACACCTTGTACCGTGACGATGCCGTCTCTTGTCTCAACCTTTGTCTTGATAACGCTGGTCGAGCGATGGAACAGCAATGCAAGCTTGACCTGCGCGGTAATGGATGCATCGTCAAGATACTCGTCCACCTTTTCGACTGTTGACTTCTGGGTCTT
>DATFYJ010000397.1:0-3211 GCA_035315105.1 Chitinivibrionales bacterium | reverse complement strand
AATGGTAGCGCTACGGGGAATCGAACCCCGGTTTGATGGATGAGAACCACCTGTCCTGGGCCACTAGACGATAGCGCCGAATAATTGTAGATTGTAGAATGACGAATGTAGATTTAAGTTTTTCGGAGAAAGCTCTGTTGTGTTTTCAATCTACAATCTACATTCTACAATCTACATTGGAATGGCTGGGGTGTAAGGATTCGAACCTCAATACCTGGAGCCAGAGTCCAGAGTCCTACCATTGGACGACACCCCAATAAAGCGCCCACCAAAATATATCATTCCTCCACTTTAGACAAGCGGCCGAACCGCCTAACAATTATTTTTGAACGCCTATGGACGCCATCGCGATTCTTGATTTCGGCGGACAGTACACGCACCTGATTGCAAACCGGATCAGGCGTCTCGGCGTGTATTCGGAAATCGTGCAAAGCGATGTTCCCGCTTCGCAATTCAGCCGGTTCAAGGGCATCATCCTGTCCGGAGGACCCCACAGCGTGCTCGACGCCGACCGGCCGGGGTTCGACGCCGGCGTGCTGGGCCTGGGGATTCCGGTGCTGGGCCTGTGCTACGGCCATCAGCTTATGGCGCAATCGCTCGGGGGAAAGGTGGTCGCCGGAAAGTACCGTGAATACGGCATTGCCCAGATAGACTTTATCAAGCAGAGTCCGCTTCTGAAAGGGCTTTCCAAACGCGAACAGATCTGGATGAGCCACGGCGACGCGGTGGAGACCCTTCCCCCGGGTTTCGAGGTGCTCGGTTCCACGTCCGGATGCACGGCGGCCGCCATGGGTAATGAGGCAACCCGCATGTACGGCCTGCAGTTCCACCCCGAAGTCACCGACACCCCGCACGGCATGACTATCCTCGGCAATTTCATTGCTCTCTGCAACTGCTCGCGCGACTGGAACACGCAGGCGTTCCTGCGCGAGACGGGCGAGGAGATCAAAAAGAAGTGCGGCGCGAAGAAGGTGTTTCTTCTCGTGTCCGGCGGCGTCGATTCGACCGTGGCTTTTACGCTTCTCAACAAGGTGCTCGGCGAAAAAAATGTTATGGGCCTTCATGTCGACAACGGCCTCATGCGGCACGGGGAGTCCGGCGCGATTCTCGATTACCTGAAGGCCGGCGGGTTTGCCAACCTGCACATCGTCGACGCTGCGGACACGTTCCTCGCCGCCCTCAAAAATGTTGCGGATCCCGAGGAAAAGCGGCGGATCATCGGCACCGTGTTCATCCGGGTGCAGGAGCAGGCGCTGCGTGACCTCGGGCTCAATCCCGCCGAATGGATCCTCGGTCAGGGCACCATTTACCCCGATACCATCGAAAGCGCGGGCACCAAGCATGCGGAGCGGATCAAGACACACCACAACCGGGTCGACGCGGTAATGGAGCTGCTTGAAAAAGGGGAAATCGTCGAGCCGCTGGCCTTGCTTTACAAAGACGAAGTCCGGGACCTCGGCAAGGCGCTGGGCCTTCCGGACGCGCTCGTATGGCGCCACCCGTTCCCCGGCCCGGGCCTCGGCGTCCGCCTGCTGTGTTCGGACGGCAAAGAATTCGCGGTTGACGATGCCGCCTCATCAACTGCTTCGGCAATTGCGAAAGAGGCCGGGTACGCGGCGCTCGTCCTGCCGCTGCGCAGCGTGGGCGTGCAAGGCGACTCGCGCACCTACGCGCACCCCGCGCTGGTGACCGGCCCCAAGGACTGGGACCGGCTCGAGGGCGTTTCAACCGCGATCACCAACAGGGTGCGCGGCGTCAACAGGGTGGTATTCGGCCTGCGGATCGACAACGGGCCGGAGTACCGGCTTGTCAAGGCCTATGTCACCAGGGAGCGGCTCGACCTGCTCCGGGCCTTCGACAGGATCGTCACCGACGCGCTGCAGAAGTTCGGCGAATACGGCATTGTGTGGCAGATGCCGGTGGTGCTGTTGCCGCTTGTCAACAAACAGGAGCGCCCGTGCGCGGTGCTGAGGCCCATTTTGTCCCAGGAGGCGATGACGGCGAGATTTGCCAGGCTGAAGGATGAAACGATTGCCTATATCCTTGACGAATCGAAGCAGATTGACGGATTGGGAGACGTTTTCTATGATGTGACCCATAAGCCGCCGGCTACAATTGAGTGGGAATAGTAATGGTCTTCCGCAAGAATCTCTCTGCCTGATGAAAATATCCACAAGATAATTCCCTCTTGTAATATTTGAAGTGTTACTGACGGCGCGCTTTACTTTGACTGCCGCCAATGCTACAATTTGACCTATGAGAGCAGCAATGAGAGCCACAAGTTTGATGCTTTTCTCTTGGATATGGCTCAGCAAATGGGGGTGCCTTTCAACAGGGTGAAGAAGGTATTGAAAGAACAATGGACTTGAAGAAGAACTACTGGAGGCGTTATGATTGGCTTCAAAAGCATACTTGCTGTATTGTTGCTGCTTGCAACAAATATTGGTTGCGCCCGACAACATCAAGTTGACATACTAAAATCCGGAGTAGGAAAGTGGAATAAATGGAGAGAGGGAAACCCAAGCGTTAAGCCTGACCTTGAGAAAGCCAACCTCATGAGAGCCGACCTTAAGGGCGCCAACCTTGATTTAGCCGACCTTGCGAAAGTCAACTTTGCGGGAGCCGCACTTGTGGGAGCCGACCTTAAGGGCGCCAACCTTAATTTAGCCTATCTTCCGAAAGCCAATTTTGCCGGAGCCAACCTTGAGGAAGCCGACCTAAGGGGTGCCAGACTTAATGGAGCCATCTTTGAGGGAGCCGACCTTCATGGTGTCAACCTTCAGGAAACTAAACTTTATGGAGCCATTTTTGAGGGAACCGACCTTCGGAAAGCAGACCTTCAGGGAGCAGACCTTTTTGGAGCTATCCTTGTGAAAGCTGACCTTAGGGGAGCCAACCTTCAGGGAACCGACCTCATTAAAGCTAAATCATTTTGCAAGACAAAACTTGATCCAGAAATTCTGTCCCAAATAAAGGAAAATTGTCCTGAATTACTTGCAACTGTATGGGATGATGAAAAAAATGGTTGGGTTATTGATTATTCTCAACTTGAGCAGATCAAGAGAGCTGACTGGCATGGGTGGCCAGAGGAAAAAGGAAAAGGTAAATAGCTTTTATGGCCATGAACATACTTAGGGAATCATGATTGGCCCTAAAAATATACTTGCTGTTCTGTTGCTGCTTGCGATAAATATTGGTTGCACCCGACACC
>DATFYJ010000396.1:0-10210 GCA_035315105.1 Chitinivibrionales bacterium | reverse complement strand
ACAACACCCGCTGTGTGGGGCATATATGTAGAAGGATCATTACAGCCGTTTGTCTCGGGCAAAGACGTTATCCTCGAGCTGCTGCGGCGCTACACCTGCAAAGGCGGGCTGGGAAAAGTGATCGAGTTCTTCGGCCCTGGCGTGCCGAACCTTGACATGAGAGCACGGGCCACCATCGCCAACATGTCGGTCGACATGGGGTGCACGGCCGCGGTCTTTCCGTCTGACCATATCACCAGGGAATATCTTGTACGCAACAACCGCGAAAGCGCCTGGAAAGAACTTTCTGCCGGCCCGAATGCGCAGTGGGACGAGGTGACGAAAATCGACTTGAACAGCATCGAACCCATGGTCGCCTGCCCGTCCAATCCGGACAATGTCAAGCGCGCGGCCGATCTCGGCGATGTCGAAGTCCAGCAGGTTATTCTCGGCTCGTCGAGCAACGGGAGCTTTCGCGATTTCATGATCGCCTCGAAAATCGTCGCGGGAAAAACGAAACACCCGAATGTCGATTTCGAGATAAACACCGGCAGCCGCCAGACGCTCGTCAACGTGATGATGATGGGCGGGACCAAGGCGTTCGTCGATGCGGGCGGCCGCGTCCACGAGCCGGGTTGCCTGGGCTGCATCGGCATGGGCCAGGCGCCGGCCACCGGCACGGTTTCGCTCCGGACATTTCCCCGGAATTTCAAGGGCAGGAGCGGGACCAAGGACGATCTGGTTTACCTGTGCTCACCCGAGACCGCTGCCGCTTCCGCCTTGACAGGAAAGATAACCGATCCGCGCACCCTCGGCCCTTACCCCGCGATCGAATACCCTGCGCGATACTTCTTCAAACCCGAATGGTTTATCATGCCGCCGAAGGACGGCAGCAACGCTGAAATCATTCGTGGTCCCAACATCAAACCCTTTCCCCGGTTTGATGCAATGCCGGAAACGTTTTCCGGGGAGGTGCTCATCAAGGTGGGCGACAACATCAGCACCGACATCATCATGCCGGCAGGCAACCGCGTGCTGCCGCTGCGGAGCAACATCCCCGCGATCAGCGAATTCGTCTTTGAGGCGCTTGATCCCGCTTTTGCCCGGCGCGCCGGTGAAAAAGGTGGGGGGATCGTGGTCGGCGGAGAAAATTACGGCCAGGGTTCATCGCGTGAACATGCCGCGCTTGCGCCGCGGTATCTGGGTGTGATCGCCAAAATCGCCAAGAGCTTTGCGCGCATCCACAAGGCGAATCTGATCAACTTCGGCATTGTGCCGCTCGTGTTCAAAGACCCGAAGGACTATGATTTCTTCAGGCAGGGCGACAGGGTCGTTCTTGCGGGCGTCAAGCAGGCGATCGCAAGCGGCGCGGCTGAAATCGTCGCGCAGGTCGGCGGGAGAAACATCGCAACCATACTTGACGTGTCGGAACGACAGCGGAAGGTATTGCTGAGCGGCGGTATTCTCAACGCGGCGGGAACATGAGCTACGCGGCACTCAATACTACAACCGTCGCCGCGGTTCACGAATTCGATTCGGTGATCATAGGCGCAGGCGGTGCGGGATTGTACGCAGCGCTGGAGAGCAGCCATGCGCCGGGGAAAACGGCCGTTGTTTCGAAGCTCCACGCCCTGCGCAGCCATACCGGAACCGCCCAGGGCGGGATAGCGGCCGCCCTCGGCAACGTGGAAGAAGACAAGCCTGAATGGCACGCCTTCGACACGATTAAGGGTGGGGATTATCTCGTGGACCAGAATGCTGCCTTCATCCTGGCGGAAGAGGCGGTCGGTGCTGTTTACGATCTGGAAAACAGGGGCCTGCCGTTCAACCGCACGCCAGACGGCCGCATCGATCAGCGCCGCTTCGGCGGGCACACCCGTAATTTCGGCGAGGCTCCGGTGTGCCGCGCGTGCTATTCCGCAGACCGCACCGGTCACATGATCCTGCAGACGCTGTACCAGCAGTGCGTCAAGAACGACGTTGCTTTCTTCAACGAGTTCCAGCTTGTCGACGTAATCCTTGACAACAAGAAATGCGGCGGCGTCGTCGTACTCGAGCTTGCCACCGGTCTCCTTCACGTGCTGCGTGCAAAGGCGGTGCTTGTCGCAACAGGCGGTTTCGGCCGCATGTTCGGGACCACTTCCAATGCCCACGCCAACACCGGTGACGGTCCAGCGGTGCTGGCCCGGCGCGGCGTTCCCCTCGAAGACATGGAGTTTTTCCAGTTTCATCCCACCGGCATCCGCAGTATGGGGATCCTTATCACCGAGGCGGTTCGCGGCGAAGGAGGGGTCTTGCGCAACGGCAAAGGTGAGCGGTTTATGGAGCGGTATGCGCCGAAACTCCTCGATCTTGCTCCGCGCGACATGATCGCCCGTGCAATCGTTACCGAACTTCGGAACGGAAACGGGATTCTGGGCACCGGCGGTCCCGACGATTTTGTCAATCTCGACGCAACACATCTCGGGAAATCGGTGGTCGACGCAAAGTTGCCGGACATTGCGGATTTCTGCCGGACCTACCTTGGTGTGGACCCGGCGGTTTCGCCCATTCCGGTCCAGCCTACGGCACATTATGCCATGGGAGGAATCCCCACCGACGTCGACGGCCGCGTTCTCACCGGCGCAGACAATACCGTGTACGAGGGCCTGTATGCGGCGGGAGAATGCGCGTGCGTGTCCGTGCACGGCGCCAACCGGCTCGGGACCAACAGTCTCGTTGACCTTGTCGTATTCGGCCGCCGCGCCGGGAAGCACATGGCGGATTTTGTCAAACGCAACGACATGCCGGTCATCCGCGCCGATGTTGCAGACGGTGCACGCGCACACCTATCGAAACTGTATGCCGGAGGTTCCGGAAAAGAAAGCGCCGCAGCCGTGCGGGACCGCATGCGCAGCATTATGATGGACAAGGTCGGCATCTATCGCACGGGCACGCTCATGGAGGAAGCGGCGGCCGAGCTCATTGCGCTCCGCGGGCTCTTTTCGGAGGTCCGCGTTTCGGACGCAAGCTCGAAGTTCAATACCGAGCCGCTTGAGGCCCTGGAGCTTGAGAACCTTCTCGACCTATCGCTGGTCACCGCGGTCTGCGCGCTCAATCGCGCCGAGAGCAGGGGCGGACACGCACGCGAGGATTATCCGGACCGCGATGACGCGCGGTTCTTGGAACATACGCTCGCATGGCTCGACGGCACAAAGATAACGCTCGGTTCCAAGGCGGTTGACAGGTCGCATTTTGCACCCAAGGCGCGGACGTATTAACAAAGACGAGCGGCTTTTGTTGATGATTGATTGAAGACAATAAACGGAATCCCTGTTGGCTACCATGAAAAGAAGCGGTCCACCATGAAAATTATCCTTCGGATACGACGTTCTAATCCCGAGAACGATCCCGTACCGCATTACCGGGAATATCCGGTAGACGTCGAACCCACGGACCGTGTCCTCGATGCGATACTGTATGTAAAGCAGCGTGTCGACGCCAGTCTTGGGGTGAGAAAAAGCTGCGCCCATGGGATCTGCGGGTCCGACGCCATGCGTATCAACGGCATTGAACGCCTCGCGTGCAAGACGATTGTAAAGGACATTGCACGCGATGGCGATGTCGTCGTGCTCGAACCGCTGCGGTCAATGCCGGTCCAGCGCGACCTGATGGTCGACCAGAACGCCTTCTTCGAAAAATACCGTTCCGTCAAACCGTTTTTTATTCCCGCAGCGCCGCCCCGGCCCAAGGAACAACTCCAGATGCCGCAGCAGCGGATGCGCTACGACGACCCGACCAAATGCATTTTGTGCGGCGCATGTTATTCGTCGTGCCCGGTTGTCGCGGGCAAGAACCCGCAGTTTATCGGGCCTGCCGCGGTGCTGCAGGCGGCACGGTTTGTATTTGACAGCCGCGATATTGGGATCCGCGGGAGGCTCGCCGAGCTCGACACGCCGAACGGGGTCTGGGCATGTGAAAACCATTTCGACTGTACCAAGGTATGCCCTCGTAAAATCAAAGTGACCAAGAATATCAATGAGACAAAGCATGCAATTACGGTCCACAAGGAGAACGACCATCAAGCTGTATGAATTCCAGGCGCGTGACCTGCTCGCGCGCTATGGCTGCGCGATTCCCAGGGGAATCATCGCATCCTCCGAAAAGGAAGCCATTGCCGCGGCACGGGAAATAGGCGGGTCCGTGTTCGTCAAGGCGCAGGTGCTTTCGGGCGGCCGAGGCAAGGCGGGCGGGGTGAAGTTCGCCGCTTCGCCCGAGGAAGCCGGCAAAGCGGCGCGTGCCGTATTGTCAATGCGCATCGGCGGCGTCGAAGTGAACCGGGTGCTCGTCGTACAGGCGCTGCAGATCAAACAGGAGTACTATATAGGCCTTACCATCGACAGAGGGGCCCGGTGCGTCCGGTGTATCCTGAGTGCGGAAGGCGGCATGGATATCGAGTTCGCCGCACGGAAGATGCCGGAAAAGATCGTGAGCTTTCCGCTTCCGCTCTATTCACAAACGCAAAGATTCAAGGTGACGGAGGCGCTGGTAAACGCTTTTGGCGATGCTGTTGCCGCCGATCAGGCGGGGGAGGCAGTCGTCTCGATGAATCGCCTGTTCAACGAAAAAGACTGTTCTCTTGTCGAGATCAACCCTTATGTATTGACAAAAGAAGACAGACTGATCGCCGCCGATGCCAAGATCGTGGTCGACGACAACGCGCTGTACAAACACCCGGACATGGCGGCTCTCCGCAATGATGAAGAGTTCGGCCGCGACGAGCTGGCTGCCGCGGCCGAAGGGCTGAGCTTCGTTGAACTCGACGGCGACATAGGCTGTATGGTGAACGGCGCAGGGCTTGCAATGGCGACCATGGACCTGATAACAATATGCGGGGGAAGGCCTGCAAACTTCCTCGATGTAGGCGGCAGCTCGAATCCCCAAAAGGTGGTTGACGCGTTCAAGATTCTTCAGTCCAACAAGAACATCAAAGTTGTTCTTGTCAATATTTTCGGCGGCATCACCCGTGGTGACGACATCGCCCGCGGCATCATCCTTGCGCGGCAGGAACTTGGAGTAACCAAGCCCATGGTGGTCCGCCTTACCGGCACCAGCGAAGAGCAAGGGCGATCGATGCTTGCCGAGGCGGGAATAACCGCCCAATCCGAAATGGCGGCCGCGGTACAAAGCGCGGTCGCGATTGCGAGGGCGGCGTCATGAGCATTCTTGTCGGAAAAGACACACGCGTGATTGTCCAGGGCATTACCGGACGCGACGGATCGTTCCATGCCGCTGCGATGCTGCGCGACGGCACCGCGGTCGTGGGCGGCGTCACGCCGGGCAAAGGCGGCACGAAGGTCGAATCGTTGCCCGTGTATAATACCGTGGAAGAAGCCAAAAAAGCGACAAACGCGAATTGTTCGATTGTCTTTGTGCCTGCGCGAAACGCATCGTCCGCGATCCGGGAAGCGGCCGACGGCTGCATTCCTCTCATCGTGTGCATCACCGAAAAGATCCCGGCGCTGGAGATGATCGAGAATTATCATTATGTCAAGGGCAAAGGCGTTCGTCTGATCGGGCCTAATTGCCCGGGCCTGATCTCCCCGGGAAAAAGCAAAGTCGGGATCATGCCCGGCTCTATCCATCGTGAAGGCCCGATTGGGGTGATTTCACGCTCCGGCACGCTCACCTACGAAATTGTTTCGCTGTTGACAAGAGCCGGATTGGGACAGTCGACGTGTGTCGGGATCGGCGGCGACCCGGTAAAAGGCACGGGGTTCGTTGAACTGCTGGAGCTGTTCGAGGCGGACAGCCAGACCCGGGCGGTCGTGCTGGTCGGCGAGATCGGCGGCGACGACGAGGAAAAAGCGGCGGAACATATCCGGGACCGCATGAAGAAGCCCGTTGTCGCGTTTGTCGCGGGCCAAACGGCGCCGCTGGACAAGCGCATGGGACATGCCGGAGCAATCGTGTCCGGAGGCATGGGCGGGGCCGCAGGAAAGATTGAAGCGCTCAAGAACGCCGGGGTCGTTGTCGTTGACAGGCCGGACCTGGTCCCGGAAGCGCTGGGAAACATTTAGGAAAACGCCGCAAAATGGGTAGATGATTGACGGAAGGCAGGAAACGTTGGACAACATCGACTATGTAGAGGAACTCTACGCCCGGTGGCAAAAAGACCCCAAAGGCGTCGACGGGTCGTGGCGCGCCTATTTCGAGGAGACAACCGTCGGGCCGAAACCGGTTGTCGAAATGCCTTCCGGAGCAGCCGAATCCGGTGACAAACGTCAGCCGTTTCAGCTTCTCGAACAAAGCCGCGTCGACCGGCTGCTCTGGGCGTATCGCGACGTGGGCTATTTGTATGCACGGCTTAATCCTCTCGGCGATTATTCGCCCGACCACAGCTACCTTCCCTACGAAGACCATCAGGAATACGAGCGCTTGACACTGGAGGAATTCGGCATCCCGGCCGAGGATCTCGACCTGGTATTCTTTGCCGGAAGGTCCATGCAGCCGTCGACCGCGCCGCTAAGGACCCTCATCGAGGCGTTTCGCACAACCTACTGTTCGTCAATCGGCGCTGAGTTTCTCCATATTCAGAACAAGAACATCCGGCGCTGGCTCATCAACGCCATGGAGTCGACCCATAACCATCCCAATATCACGGTCGAACAGCGGCGCACGATCTTGGACGATCTGATGAGGACCGAGGAGCTCGAGCACTTCCTCGATACGTTTTTCCTGGGCCAGCGGCGCTTTTCGCTCGAAGGTTCGGAGGCGCTCGTTCCCGCGCTCCATTTTCTGGTCGACTCTGCGGCGCGCCAGGGGATCGAGGACATTGTTCTCGGCGCGACGCATCGCGGCAGGCTTTCCATTCTCACCACCATCCTTAATATGTCCGCCGAGGAACTCTTTTCCCGCTTCGACGAGAATTTTCATCCCGGCATGTACGGCGGTGCGGGCGATGTCAAATACCACATCGGCTACGATACCGTCCATGTCAACGATGACGGCAGTTCGGTGCGCATTTCACTTGCCTCGAATCCGAGCCACCTTGAATCGGTGGACCCCGTGGTCCAGGGAATCGCAAGGGCCAGGCAGGACAAAAAGGGCGACACGGACCGCAAACGCGTCATCCCCGTGCTCATTCACGGCGACGCGGCAATTTCCGGACAGGGAGTCGTTGCCGAGACGTTCAACCTTTCGCGTTTGTCAGGCTATTCCTCCGGAGGAACGATCCACATCGTCATCAACAACCAGATCGGTTTCACCACGCCGTCGCGGAGCGCACGGTCGACGTTCTTTCCCACCGATGTCGCCAAAATGCTGCCGATTCCCATCTTCCATGTCAACGGCGACAATCCCGAGTCAATCGTTTATATCGTCGACCTCGCGCTCCGGTTCAGGCAGACGTTCGGGAGGGATTGCATTATCGACGTTTTCTGCTACCGCCGCCACGGTCACAACGAGGGCGACGAGCCCGCCTTCACGCATCCGCGCATGTACCAGCTCATCGGTGCTCATGCAAGCATCGCGACGCTCTACGGCGACATCTGCGACCAGCAGGGAATCATGAGCAAGCAGGACCAGCAGCAGGTGCGGCAGGAGCATCATGCGCGGCTGAAAGCCTCACTTGACAAAGCGCGACTCGAAAACGGCAACGGGACCCCTAGGGGGCCGGCGGCGGGAAATCCGGTCCCACGGGAAGAATCAGCCGTGCAGACCGGTGTTGCCGAAGAAACATTGCGCGCCATCGCCGCAGGACTAACGACCGTTCCCGCGGGTTTCCATATTAATCCAAAGCTCCTGCAGATCGTTTCCAACAAGGCGCAGACGCTCGCCGAAAAGAACCTGGTCGACTGGTCGCTGGCGGAATCGCTGGCGTTCGGGTCGCTCCTTATTGCCGGCATGCCCGTGCGGCTGAGCGGCCAGGACAGCGAACGGGGAACGTTTGCGCAGCGTCACTTGACATGGTGGGACATCGAAAGCCCGACGCCCGCCCCCTATACGCCGCTCAACGCCCTCCGCAAGGGACAGGCGCCCCTCCGGGTGTTCGACAGCCCGCTGTCCGAATTTTCCGTACTGGGTTTCGAATACGGATATTCTCTTGTGGACGAGGCGACGCTCACCATCTGGGAAGCGCAATTCGGCGATTTCGCCAACGGTGCCCAGGTGGTTATCGACAATTACCTCTGCTGCGCGGAAAGAAAGTGGCAGCAAAACAGCGGGCTGGTGCTGCTCCTGCCGCACGGCAGCGAAGGCCAGGGCCCCGATCATTCGAACGGCCATCTGGAGCGCTTCCTGCAGCTGTGCGCCCAAGACAACATGAAGGTGTGCAACGCAACCACGCCCGCGCAATATTTCCATTTGCTGCGCAGGCAGGTCCTGGGCGGTCTAAGGAAGCCGCTCGTGATTATGTCGCCCAAAAGCCTGCTGCGCCATCCGCTGGTTGTTTCCTCTTTGTCGGATTTGGCAAAAGGGAACTTTGAAGAGGTGCTCGACGATCCCGGGAAAACCGAAACGGCCGCCCGGGTGCTCTTGTGTTCGGGGAAGATCTATTACGACCTGCTTGCCCATCGGGATAATGATGCGCAAAGCGATACGGCAATACTCAGGCTCGAACAGCTTTACCCGTTCCCTTCAAAAAAGATAAAGGACGTTCTTGACAGATATCGCACGAAAAAAGAAATAGTCTGGGTGCAGGAAGAACATAAAAACTACGGCGCATGGCGCAATGTCTGCGACCGGTTTACCGAGCACTTCCCTGATGTCAAACTGCTGTACCGGGGAAGGCCCGAATCGGCCAGCGCGGCAACCGGAAGGCTCAAGAACCATCGCGAAGAGCAGCAGCGCGTCGTGGAAAGCGCTTTTCTCAAGGAGTAGCGGATGAAAAGAAACATCGTTGTGCCTGAAATGGGCGAGTCGGTGAACAAGGGCATTATCGTCGAGTGGCTCAAGAAGACCGGGGACGCGGTCCGGGAAGGAGAGCCGCTGTTCGAATTGGAAACAGACAAGGCAAGCGTGGTGGTTCCGTCCACGTTTGCAGGCACCGTGGAAATCCTCGTCCAAAAAGAAAGCGAAGTGATGATCGGCCAGACCGTGGCAACCGTTGACAGCAAGGAATCAGATCCCGCGTCCGCCGGGCCGGCTCAGCCGCCCGCGGCTGCCGCGCCAGCTGCGACCCAACCCTTGCCGCTTTCCCCTGTGGTGCGGAGAATTGCCGCGGAGAATAATTTGGAACCGGGCTCAATGAAGGGCAGCGGCAAGGGCGAGCGGATCACCAAGGCCGACGCGCTCGCCGCGGCCGAACAACAGTTCGCGCCAGCTGTGCAGCCGAAGACGAGCGCCGCCGAGGGCGCTGCTGAAATTCCCACCCGGCCGGCCCGGCCGGGTTTTTCCCCAGGTGCACCTCAAACCCGTGTCAAGATGACACTGCTTCGCAAGCGGACAGCCGAGCGTCTCGTCCAGGCGCGGCAGCAGTCGGTGCATGTAACCACCTACAACGAGATCGACATGAGCAAAGTCATGGAAATCCGGGCGCACTACAATGAATCGTTCGAAAAGGAACACGGCATAAAAATAGGATATATGTCCTTTTTTGTCAAGGCCTGCTGCAAGGCGCTTGCGGACCACCGGGAACTCAACGCCCAGGTGGAAGGCGACGAAATCGTTTATAACAATGTCTACAATATCGGCGTTGCCATCTCGCTTGACCGGGGGCTGGTGGTGCCCGTTATCCGCAGCGCGGACACCCTTACCTTCGCCGACATCGAAAATGCGATCGCCGACCTTGCGAAGCGCGCACGCGACAAGCTTTTGACCCCCGACGAGCTGCTCGGCGGGACGTTCACCATCACCAACGGCGGCGTGTTCGGATCGCTGATGTCAACGCCGGTTCCGGCATATCCGCAGTCCGCGATCCTTGGCATGCATGCGATCAAGAAACGGCCCGTGGTCGTCGAGGACGCCGTGGTCATCAGGCCGATGATGTATGTCGCGCTCACCTACGATCACCGGATCGTTGACGGAAGGGACGCGATAGGATTCCTGGTAAAAGTGAGAGAGTTCATCGAAGAACCGGACACATTGCTCCTGGAAATGTAGGCGCAGCAGAGGACCTCGTGATGAGTGACGCGTCGCCGTGCGAGATTAGAGTCAACAATTGATTAAGCCTCATTGATAAAGGAAGGGCACTATGGCGGAAAGCACCTATTCCAAGGGTCTGGAAGGCGTTGTCGCAGGGGAATCGACCATT
>DATFYJ010000395.1:0-3292 GCA_035315105.1 Chitinivibrionales bacterium | reverse complement strand
TGTACGCATCCTCACGCACGTGAGGAACGAAAGCGGCGCGGCGGCGAACGTGACCCTCACCACAAAGATCGTGGACGCAACGCACACGGTGGTGTGGACCGAGGACAAAACGCAGTCCATTCCCGACGATTCGGCCTTTGTGTTCGACCAGACCGCCACGGTCACCAATCCCACGCTCTGGTATCCCGCGAACAGCATGTACGGCAAGCCGTACCTGTACAGGGTTTACCATATTGTCAAGGTGGGGACCGCGACGGTGGACGTTTTCGAGACCCCGCTCGGCATCCGGGTGATCACCTGGAGCGCCGATTTCCCGGTTATCAACGGCCATCCGCATTACCTGTGGGGCGGCGCCTCGCGGTACGACTACCCGGCGCTGGGCAGCGCGCAGACCGAGGAACAGCAGTGGCGCGACGCGAAACTGATGGCCGACTGCGGCGGCAGCCTCTGGAGGCCGGGTCACGCCACGGCCAGCGGCGAATTCACCGAGGCATGCGACCAGTTCGGCGTCATGATCATGCAGCCCAGCGGCGACATCGAGGGCACGCTGAACAACCCATCGGCCTATCAGTACGGACTCAAGAAAGAGCTCCACCGGGACATGGTGATACGCGACAGGAACAATCCTTCGATTCTCGGGTGGGAAGTGAGCAACGGCCCCATCAGCGCGGCGCTGGAGACCGACATCCGGCAAACCATCGACAGCGTATGGGATCCCGTCCACACACGGGCGATGTCGGACCGGGGATACTGGAACGCAATACCGCAGTTCACCGCCGGGATCGTGAGCACCATTTCCTGTTCGTACACCGGGTGCGAGATCGCGTTTCACCAGCAGTATCCCGCCATACCGTCGTGGGGCGCTGAATCGTGGAGCGGCAGCAGGGGATTCCGGTTCGATTACGACAACGAATTGACTTATGCAAACGAGTATGTTCAGAACTGGAAGAACAGCAAGAAGGGCAAGTGCTTCGGCCTCACCCAGTGGTACATGGCCGAAACGCCGGGCGAAGACGGTGTGGGCAGATCGTTCGGCACCTCGATGATGGACTGGAACCGCATTCCCAAAATGCTGTATTGGATCTATCAGGCATGCTGGATGAATTATTCCGTGCAGCCCGTGGTGAGGCTCGCGCATCACTGGAACCGCGCCGGCGCAATCACGGAGAACGCATTTTCGAACTGTCCCTCGGTGCGGCTGCTCATCAACGGCACCAAGCAGGGGAATGATCAAATACCCTATCCGGACACGGGCAACGGCACCGCGCTCATGCCCATGCAATGCCAGTGGAACGTGACATGGGCCTCGGGAACGGTTACGGCCGAAGGGCTTGACGCAAACGGAAACGTGGTGTGCTCCGACCAGAAGGTGACCGCCGGCGCGCCCGCGTGCGTTGCGCTCACCGTTGCTTCTCCCATTGTCAAGCCGTGCGACGGCGACACCTTCAGGATCTATGCAAACGGCTCCGACGCGGCCTTTATCCTCGCCACGATTGTCGACGCTCAGGGCAACTGGTGTCCCACGTCCACCCCCAACGTCACGTTCGGCGTGTCCGGCCCCGGCAACTACCGCGGCGGCGCCGACAACAACACCTCGGGCGCCGGCGGTCAATCCTACCATTCGCCCGGCGACCACGAGCTTACCGCCGAAGGCGGCATGTGCAAGGTTGCGGTGCGTTCGACATTCACCGCTGGAACAGTCACCGTGAACGCCAATTCACCCGGGTTGTGCCAGGGCACCGCCACGTTTACCACGCTTCCTGTTCCGCCGCCTCCGCCCGTTGCAGTGCTTGGCCCGAAATTTATTCAAAGAAGCGCAGCGGCGAGCGTGCAGATGCGGATGATCGGCCGCACCCTGCGGTATTTCCTCAACGTGCCCGCCATGGTGTCGTTTGACATTCTCGATGCGTCCGGCAGGGTGGTGCGGCACATCGAGCGTTTCAGGCAGGAGGAAGGGTGGCACCCGCTGGTTCTTGGTGATGGGACGAGTGGCGCCAACGGCGACGGTGTTTACTTTGTGAGGTGCAGTGTGGATCAGGGAAGTTCATTTATAAAGAGGGTAATAGTAATCAAGTAGTGAAAAGATTTTGGCGGGGGAAGTGTCCCCCTGGCCCCACAGTAGAGGCGTTGCGTGCAACGCCTCTACTAGCGGGGCACACCCCCTCGTGGGTAGCCCCCAAGGGAGTTGATTTGCAAGAAAGAAACATCTGCTGCGGGGGCACCGAGAAAAAGAGTTGAAAGTTGACGGTTGGCAGTTGACAGCAGAAACACAAAAGATAAAATCTACATTTCCCTTCTCCACTTGTGGAGAGGGGTGGCCGCGACAGCGGCCGGGGTGAGGCGACGGTATGGCGCGGGAAGAAGTAATTGACAGAATAGACCTCCGTTGCCGCGCGCCAGGAAGGACCGGAGTGGTCCCGCCATAGCGGGATTGCCGGCCGACCCCTCGCCGAAGGCGACTCGGGGCGGACCGGCAACGAGGCGAACAGCCGAGCCCGGAGGGAGGGCCGCCGCCGCGAAGCGGCGGGGCGCCCAAGTATTTATTCTCATAGCGAAGGCGAGGGGAACGTCCGGATTCTTCTTGTATAGAAATATTTTATTGCAAAATTGATCTCATTTTTAAAAGGGGGAGAGACGGTTATGATTAACAAAACAGTTATCACGGCGGCAATTGTCGCTGTCCTCGCAGTCATGTTCTGCCAGGCCGAAACGTACGTTCCCGATCCCGGCATCCGGCTCAAGATCAACCTGGGCGCCACGCCGTGGAAGTTTACGAAAGGCGATCCCATAAACGCGCAAACCCCGGGCTTTGCCGACGGGGGATGGCGAACCGTGGGAATTCCCTACACGTGGGACGATTCCTGCTCGTTTCTCAACATGGACGCAGGGGGCCCGGACGGCAATCTGGGCTCCGTCACCTGGTACCGGAAGCATTTTACGCTTGACAATTCGTATTCATCGCACAAGATCTTCGTCGAATTCGAGGGTGCGCATCAGGCGGCCGCGGTCTACATCAACGGCACCTTTATGAAAAACAACGACACCCTCAACCCGAATGCCACGCATGTCGTCGGCTTTATCCCTTTTATCGTGGACCTCACGCCCTATGTCCAGTTCGGCGGCCCCGACAACGTTCTCGCGGTGAAAGTGAGCAATACCGGCGGCGGGTTTTACAACGATCCCGGGTTTGCCGAGGCCTACAAGTACGGCATGGGCGACGGCGGGCTGTTCAGGCCCGTGTGGATGCATGTGACGAGCAAGGTGTATGTTCCCGCCAACGTATACTCGGTTG
>DATFYJ010000394.1:0-2716 GCA_035315105.1 Chitinivibrionales bacterium | reverse complement strand
GCCCAGGTGAAAGAATCGGTGAGCGTGCTTGAGGCGCTGGGGATAATCGAGAAAGACAAGGTGAAGGGATACAAGGTAACCCTGATGAAGCTGCGGCCCAACGTCGTGGAATTGCGGGAGGTGATAAAAAACCTGCACCGCAGGTGGATAGAACACAGCGTAAAGGCCATTGACGCAATAGAGCCGGAACAGCGGTACATCAGCTCGCTCATGGTGGGCCTGCCCGCAGCCATAGTTCCCGAGCTCACCAGGAAATTCGAAGAGCTCAAGGAATACGTGCTCGCCACCGCGGAGGATCGCGAAAAGGACCAGAAGAAGGACATGCAGATATTTCAGTTCAATTTTCAGTTGTTTCCGCGCAGCGCCGTGCTGGGGAACGGCCATGAGTAGGTCGTTGTTCGCCACCCTTGCACTCGGCGCGATGGCCGCTGCCTTCGGCCTGTACTGCTCGTCTGCGCCCCGCCTCACCGAATCCACGCCGGCGGACGATTTTCCCAACGCGGTGTGCGGTGTTGTCCGGGATGCCGGCGGCAATCCGGTCATGAGCGCCGCGGTGTTCGTCCGGTCGAGCGATTTCCTGGGGGACACGGCCGGCGCACCGCCGGCGCCTGACGCCATAACCGATTCGAGCGGCGCCTTCAGTCTCGATTCGCTCGCCAACGGCAGGTATATAATTGAGATCAACCATGACACCCTTGGAGCCGCGGTGGCCTGCTCGCTTTACTCACGCGAACGGCGGCTGGTTACCATCCCCGGGCTGCAGCTTGTGCCTTTCGGCGCCGTCACGGGCAAGGTTCAATACGCGGGTCTTGGCCCGGTGTACGTGCGCACCTACGGACTTGTGCGTTCGGTGCGCATCGATTCGCTCACGGGCACCTACCGCGTCACGCGCGTGCCGCCGGGAACATTTTCTCTGCAGGTTTCCGCATTCGTTGCGGCAGTGCCGCCGGTGACGGTTGCAAACGTCACGGTGGAGTCGGGTTTCCCGACCGCGGTTGATCCGGTGACGCTTCAGACATTCGACGAGGAAGACTACAGCCAATGGTCGTATTCGCGCATCATCCACCTGGTGACGACGCCGCTCGGCGCGAACGTGGGTGACACGGTTTTCCATTTTCCCGTCCTTGTGCGTCTTGATCAATCAACCATTGCCTTCAGTCAGGCAAGCGCGGACGGCCGCGACATTCGGTTCGCAAGACCCAACGGCCTCCATTTGCATTACGAAATAGAACAATGGGACGCCGTGAACCGCAGTGCCGCGGTGTGGGTGAGAGTGGATACCCTGTACGGAAACGCCACCACCGACATTATGATGTACTGGGGCCGCAAGAACGCGGCGGATTTTTCGCAGGGAAGCTCCGTGTTCGGCAGCACCGACGGGTATCTCGGTGTGTGGCACATGAACGACCAATCGGACGCCACGGGCCAGGGACATACGCTCGCGTCCTTGTCGAATGCCACTACTCCGGCGCCCGACACCGGGCTCGCCGGCGGCGCAATGCGGTTCGACGGCGTGGACGATTTCTGGTCTGTTCCCTATGCCTCGAACCTCGACGGCAACAACCGGTTCTCGATTTCGGTATGGGCGCAGTGGCTGGGAGCTCAGGTGCCCGGGTACAACCGGATTATATCGAACAAGCGGGCATGGAACGATTCGGCCGGATTCGAGCTCCTCACCATCAGCGGCAACGACAGCGCCATTGACGTCCGCTCGGAAGACTCCATCGGCAACGGTCCGCTCAACGTGATTGCCGGAGGATGGAAAGCCCACGGCTGGCACTACCTTACCCTGGTCTGGAACAACGGCGTGTGCGCGATTTACGTTGACGGGAATCTCGCGGACGCACCGCTTATCAACGCATTCTCCACCACAAACGATCTCGTGTTCGGCTCGAACGTGGGCAACACCGAGCAGAAATGGAACGGCCGGCTCGACGAAATACGGTTGTCGAACGGCCCGCTGTCCACGGGGTGGATAAAGTTATGTTATATGAACCAGAAGCCGCAGGATGCGCTATGCAAGTATTGATAGCTATGGTGGGGGAGGTGTCCCCCTAGGGTTCAGTCAACCGGCGCAATGTAGGGGCGCATTACCATGCGTCCATTTTTTATTCCCGCCGGTTGTCTGAACCCATACCCCCTCCTGGGTGTCCCCCAAGAGAGAGCAGTTGCAAGAGTCAACCTGCAGTTGGGGGGCACCCGTGGGGAGCGGCTGTAAAGAAGAAGTTGAAGAGTTGAAAAGTTCAAGGAAATTAGTTGGTTCCTTTTGAGGATTCCGGATAGCGAGAGACAGGTTGTTTGACTGATAAGAGTTCTGTTGCCGCGCGATAGGTGGACCAGAGCGCTGAACTGGAGCGAATTGTCACCTCGTTCCCCAAGGTAAAGTAATAGCGCTTCGCGCTTCATTATTGTGTCTCTTGCCTTGTGCCGCCCGAGCCCGGAGATTCAACACGCCCAACAGGAAGGGCGTGTTATAACCGACCCGCCTATGGAGAGACGTAACACGCTACGTCTCTCCATAGGCGGGGAACGCCCAGATCCCTATTTTACTATGACAATCTTCCGAGCAAAAAAAGGGACTTGCCGGAGCAAGTCCCTGTTCGATTGTCAACGTACCGGAAACGATCAACGGGTGATGGTGAACGATTTGGTTTCCCGCAGGCCGTTTTGCTCCACGGTGACAAAATAAACTACCCGGACGGTCTTCCCGAGGCCG
>DATFYJ010000393.1:0-7346 GCA_035315105.1 Chitinivibrionales bacterium | reverse complement strand
TTGCCCGAGCCGTCGGCGGTCCCGTGCCTTGTTTCTCCCGACGCAAGACGTGCCGTGAACTTCCTGTTGGCGGCAGTCTTGCCGTCCTTGTCGTTAAGGTGGATTTCCACATCGCCGTGAAGGTAGAGCGGCCCGGATTGCCCGGAAAGCTCGCCGATGCCGGCCTTGAAAAAGAAAAACGGCAGGCTGTATGAACCCTTCTTGGTTTTTGCCTCGCACATCGCTCGATACGTGGCGTCGTCGGCCTTCATGGTCCACTGCTGCCGCAGCTGGTTGTTGCGCACCGCCGTTGCAAACGTTTCCAGAAGCCGCTCGCCGTGGTTGCCGTCGCGCACGTAAATGTCAAGGGTCGCTTTTTCCCCGTCGGCCGCGCCTTCGGTGTCGACCTCCAGGGTGACGGGCGTGCCGGTTCTTGCCTCCCGCGCCGACCACGCAGCATTGACAATTGCGCGAAGCGACACGGTGTAGCTGCCCTCCGGAACCGACGTCATGCCGATGCGGCCGCCGAGCACGCCGGTCTGTTTCGCCTTGTTGGGGTATTCGAGGGTGTAGCGCATGCCTCCAACGGGCAGGTTTGCGTCGTCCGAAAAGCTCATGTCGAGGAAATGATCGCCCTGCTGGTTTGTCTGCGGGGTTTGATTGGACATCGCGGCGCTGGTGAGCGCGCCGGCTGTTGCGGTTCCTCCGCCTCCACCGCCGCCCGCGCCGGCGCCCCCGCTTCCGCCGCCTGCGCCGGCTTCACCGATGAGAACGGTCATGCATCCCATGATGACGGAGCTGGGCGGGCCCACGCACATTGCCATGTCGCCCATGCGCGCGGCGGGCGCGCCGCCGATGAACACGCCGGTGCTGCCGAGAAGAATGGATCCGCCCACGTGGGGAATGGGCGGCGTGCCGGGCGTCGCCATGGGGCACACGTGCATGTCGCCCATGCGGGCCGCAGGCATGCCGCCGATGAGCACGGTGGGGCAGCCGGGTCCGGTAATCACCCCGCCGTGGCAGGTGGAATCGCCGAGTCGTGCAGCGGGTTTTCCCATGGTTTCACACAGCCGGGAAGATTTCACCGCAAAGACGCAAAGTCCGCAAAGGAATACAAAGAAATCAATTGTAAACCAAAATCATCCTTTTCTGCTTTGCGCTCTTTGCGACTTTGCGGTGAGCCTTTCTCTTAGTTTGCAAACGGGACATATCTTATTGTCAACTCGATCCCCTTTGAGATCCTGATGGACGAGATGAACCGCCAGATGTCCCACTGCTTTCCGCCCAGGTAAATGGTGCCCGCCTGCAGCATGTAGGTGGTCACGCGGCCTTCCTGGCGAAACCGTATCATCCTGCAGTCCTTGATAAGGAGCTGCTTGAGCACGCCGATGAGCGCGGAAATCTGCTCGCCGTCGGTGATGGCATGCATGCCGGCATTGAGGCCCGCATCAATCTGCGCGGAGTCTTTATTCCAGTCGTCCGATTTATTGCCGCTGTTCACGCTGTCAATAAAGTCCTTGATGCGCGAGGGGCCGTCATCTCCGATGAGCAGGCCCGGCGAGTTGATTACGCCGAGGTCGTTGGGATTTATGGTGAGGGGCGACAGGATGTCGAAGAGCTCGAAGCGCGTGTCCGAGGGGTCTATGAATTCGAAATCGGACATGGCAAGCTTGTCGTAGCGCGCGCCCTTGCGTACCTCCGCGTACTTGATCTGGAACACCGTTGAGCTGAACGCGGTGTCGGTGTTGAACCAGAAGAAGCACTTGCGCATGTTGACTTCCTCATGGGTGAGCGGGCCGCGCGTGCCTTCGCGCGCGTCCCAGTCGAACGTGAACTGGAAGGCGGGTTTTTCGTCGAGTTTCACCGTGATCATTTTGGGCACGCTGTTGTCCTCGAGGCAAATGTAGTCTTTTCTGCATCCCGGCCCGAAGACCATGCCCTTTATCTTCTTCTTGTCCGCAAACCTGATCTCCATCCACTCGCCCTCACCGCTGGTCTGGCTGCCCTCAACCCACGTGGTGGTGGAATCCGTATCGAACACGTGCAGGAGAACGTTGGAAGTCGGGTCGTTCCTGCTCCCCATGAGCTCCGAGGACCCGCGCACAATGGCGGTTTTCCCGCCGATGACCACGGTGTCGTTGACGATGAAAACGGTGGCGGCCGCCGAAAGCGGCGCGACGCAGAGCGTCGGGAGAACAAGCAAGCGCGCGAGCGCGGAAACCGGACGGCTGAGGCGGCAAGGGTTCATAATGGTTCCTTTGAAAAGATTGGTCTTTAGGGGCACCCCCCTAAAAATGGCATTTCGCAGGGCATGGGAGCACGTCAGTTTATCATCACCATGGTTCCCTTGACTTTTGCCATCACGTCGCCCGACACCTCTGTCACCATTCCTTCGAGTTTTGCCTGCATGCTTCCCTTGACCGATGCGTTCATCTGGGCCTCCAATGTCACGTTCATGCCCTTGACTTCAACGTCCGTGTCCGCCTTTTCGCTGATCTTCATTCCCGCCATGGTGAAATCGGTGGTCGCCTTCTGTTCGATCTTGCCCTGCGACGACATGCTGATATTCGCCGCCTTTATCGTAAGGTCTTTTGCCGCGCTTATGGTGATTTCGCCCTGCGAATCGAGGAGGAGCTTGCCGCTGTTCCCGTCGAGCGTCACGGTGTTCTTTCCCGCGGCATCGGTGAGGCCGATCTTCTTGCCGTTGTCGTCCATTTCGAGGAGGTTGCCGGCCTTGGTCTGAATTGTCAATTTCTTATTCTTGTCGTCTATGCTGATAACGTGGCCGCCGGCCGTTGTAATGACAATGCCCTCGCTGCCGCTCTTGTAGGTCATGGTGATGGAGTGGCTCTTGGCGTTCCACGACGCGCATTCGTTCTTGTCGTCGAGCATGAGCCTGTTGCCGTCCTTGGTCTGGACAAACGCGCATTTGAGGTCGTCGTCCATTTCGAGGGTGTGCTGCGCGTTGGTGGTGAGGCGCACCTTCTGCTTGGCGTCGGTGTCGTCGAGCAGCAGCTCGTTGCCGCCCGCGGTGCGGATCACGTTCTGCTCCTTGTTCGCGCTTGCCACCGGGGAGACCGTGTTGGCGTTGGGAACCGTGGCAAGGCCCAGGGGCCGGTCCGGGTTGCCGTCGATGCACGCCCACACCATCTCCGTGCCCTCGTGAGAGGGAAAGTGCATGCCGTATTTCGATCCGGCATAGGGCTGCGCGAGCCGGATATAGCGCGATGCATCATAGTTCTTCGCGTTCGACACATCGAACGGCATCCGGACCTTGTAGCGCCCCATGTCGTCGAGGCCGGCGTAGCTGGAGCCGCTGGCCTCTATACCGGCGGTCATGATGCCGCTTATGCGCGGGGCCGGTGTCACCGGAATTGGCCGGAACGCATCCGCCTGTGCGGCCGGGATGCAACAGAAGCGGTTGGCATAGGTGTATACGTTCGCGCTCTCGCCTTCCATGGTGTGGCTTCCCTGGTGCTCCACCCGCGTGAGCACGTATTTGCCGTTGACCGAATCGAGAAAGTGCTCGGTAAGCGTGAACCGTTTCGCCGCGCGCATGCCGCGGCAGTTGCCGCTTCCCTCGTACACGAGCCTGCGCGACGCATACCGGTTGGCGGTTATTTCGGCGAGCCTGTCGGCCTCGGTGGTGTTCTTGAAATGGCCGCCGTATTCGTACACGGTGCCGGTGTCACCGCTCTTTACCGGCTTGCGGGCCGAAAGGTTGATTTCGGGCGTGCGGTAATTGTAGTCCCTGAGAAGCACCTCCTTGGGCACGATCCGGCGGAGCGACTCGAAGCCGTGGACGGACTCCTTGTCGTCTTTGTCAATCTGCTCGGCCATGCCCGAGACGGAGCGGAACAGAATGTCGGAGGAGGTCGCCACGAAATCGAACGACGACGGTTTGTCGGAAACAACGAATTTCTCCGCGCCGCAGCTGCCGTCGAGCTCTTCGGCCAAAATGGGGTTTTCGTTGAAAAAGTACCAGATGCCCGCGGCCTCCATGAGGCGCGCGATGAAATTGAGGTCCGATTCGCGGTACTGCACCACGTACTCAAGTTCCGGGTATTTCCCTTCGTCAACCTGCAGTGTGCAGTAGTCCGAGAGGCCGGCGGCGTCGAGCACCTGTTTTACGATCCGGCTCGCCTTCATCTTCTGGAAGATGCGGGTCTGCACGTTGAGGTTGAGGAGCCACAGGCGCGGGACGAGCGTGAGCACGTAGGTGGCGCGGTCGAGGCTCTTGCCCACGAACCGGAACTCCGAGACGATGCCCGAGTAGGGGTAGTACTCGCCGTCGCGGAAGATGTACAGGGTTGCCGCCTTGTTCACCACGCTGTCGGGCGAGAGGTCCGCCATCTGCGCAATGAGCATGATGCTGAATTTGTACACCGAGGAAATCCTGTCGGTGCCGGTAAAATTCATCACCTCGAACGACTCGGCCGGCAGGCCTGCCGAAAAGAAGTAGAACTGGGCGCGGTTGGCTTTTTGCAAAGGCATGGAAGTCTCCTTAGACGGGGATGTCGGGACAATTGCTAACAATGAATCAAATCAAGACTCACCACAGAGGCACAGAGAGAACAGAGATGAAAACGCAGGGCATTTGGCAGCCTTTGTTTTCTCTGTGTCCTCTGTGTCTCTGTGGTGAATTTTTTTTTACAACGAGCCGAACACCTTGCCCGCCGCGTTCTTGGCGTCTTTTTCCGCGTTCGGGTCAAGCGACGTCGCAAGGCCTGCCGCAGCGCCCGCGCCGGCGGGTACAAACGACGAGAGGTCGACCGAAAGGCTCGAAAACAGATTGTTTACAAATGCATCCGCCTCAGCGCCCGACGCGGTAAACGCGACGTTGCCGCTTGCGTTTTTTCCAATGCCGGGAATGGCTTTGAGCGAGATGATACCGCTCAGGTTCCCGTTCTTATGCTCAACGGCGAACGGAACCGGCATGGCGGTTTTGGCCATGGCCGACAGCGCGCCCATGGACTGCACGCTGCCGAGTTTCCGGAAATCTCCGCTCTCCGAAGCGCGCCATTCCACGGTCGCCGAAAGCGCTCCCTGGCCGGCAGCGGCAACGGCCGCGGACGGAAGCCCGCCCGGCAAAAACCCTCCCGCCGTTTTCGAGCCGAACGCGTAGCCGGAAAGCTCGATGTGCATCCGCACAAAGCAATGCGCGCCGGGCTTGACAAGGCGCGAGAGTAGGGGCACGGCATTGACGACGGCAACGAGGTCGAACCCCTGTTTGTCCGGAATGTCCCATGTCGCGTTCGCGGTGCCGTCGACAACCGAGCCGTTGTTGAACCACGAAAGAAACGACTGTGCCGCGCTCGTCACCTCGCCGGTTTTCTTCTCGATGAAATCGATGACGTTCTTGAACTGCGACGAGACGAGCGACGAAAAACCGTCCTGCGATCCGGTGAGGTCCGAGCAGTACTTGTGCACCACGCACGCGAAAACGTATTCGATGAGCCGCATGCCCTCGTCCGATTTCACGTCGAACGCAAGGGAGCCACTCCCGGACAGTCCCTTGACATATTTGAGCGGCACTGAACACCGCAGCGTTTTATCCGAGAAAGCAACCGAGAGCTGAGAACCGGTGCCGAGCGGCGAAGTGAGGTCGACGGTGGCGAGATCGGCGAACTCCTGCTCATTACCCTTGCTCCAGCTCACTGCGCCGGAAAGTTTTCCCTGTGCCTGCGCAGAGCCGGCAGCGCCGAGATTGGCCTGGGGAACCGATGGAGCGCCGTTGCCGAAGGAAAGGCCGGGCAGGGAAACAAAATGCGACAGCTGGCCTTCAGCGCAGGCATAGCCTTTTGCCTCAACCGAAAGCCGCAGCAGACAGCGAGGCGTAGTTCCCTGTTTCGCTTGCCCAACGCCGAACAGATCGAACAAGTTGACCCCGGATTCGCCGGGCAGATACCATGACCCCGACAAGGTGCCGGTATCAAGCGCAAACGCGAGATTGCCCGCGTCGCCGAGCGGAATCTTCTTTTCCAGTTCGTCAAGTTTGTCGGAAAGCCCGCATCCGGCAACGAACCGCACGAACCGAGCCGTGACCGCCGAGGAGAATGTCTGGGCCGCTCCCGACGCGGCGGCCTGCGCATCGGAAAATTTCCACTGCCACGGCCATGCGCCTTTGTCCTGCGCGCCGGGGCAGAGCGCGGAGAGTGCATCGCTTGCAAGACCGGTATCGCCGTCGCTTTCCCTGAGGCTGTCGAGCATGTCGCGCACCGAAGCGTCGGCCGCATCCTTCCAGGTCCCTGCGCCGGTAATGCGTTTGGGCCGTACAAAAAGCCGTGAAAGCGAATCGTCCCAGTCCGGGTGTTTGGTGACCGCAATGAGCTCGTCGATCGCGTCCTTTGGCGCGCTTTTCAGACCCTCGAAAAATGTCTCAACCTCGCGGGAGAGGTCCTGCATGGTGGTGAGAAGCGACGCGAAGTCCTGGCCTTGCCATCCGTCAAGGACCTTCTGCGCCAGCTCCTCGGCCGCGTTCGCCTCGTCGCTGAGCGCGGAGAACGCGTTTTCCTCGGCGGCTTCCAGAACGCAATATTTCTTGAGCGCCGGCGAAAAGAATATCATGACGTCGTTTGCCTTTTTTACAAAGAGCGTAAGCGTGACGGTCGATTTCCCGCCGCTTGACTCGCGCGATTTCTCGCCGTACAGCCGTGGCGGGATGGACAGCGCCGTGCCTTCGGCGGGGGGCTGGGAATCGTCCTTGATCTTGTTGAACCTGGCAAGAGGCGGCGCCGCGGCCTCGTCGCCGAAGAACTTTTTTGCCAGCGACGCAAACGTGTCGCCCGACGCTACTGTGTAATCGGCCATTAGCGGTCCTTTCATCGTCCGGGTGATTCGACGCTTTGCAGCCATGCGGCAAGCGGACGGTTTGTACGGATGTTTTCGGGAACGCGCACCGCCGCGAGCGCGCCGGCGTCCCACAGGGCTTCGAGAAAATGCAGCCTGCCGTCAACGTCGCCGTATTCCGTCACGTAGTCCTCCTGGCGCACCGAAAGGTATTCCTCCGCGGAAAGCTGCGACACGATGTCTTCCACCGCACCAACAAGGTCGACAAGGGACTCGCGGTCTATAAGTCCCTGCACCTCGTCGAATGAAGCGGGGAGAAAGGGGCACTCCTGCGGCGTCGCTCCAATATGCCGTTTGTGGACAAACAGTAATTTTCCCGGAAACACATATCCGAATCTTAGGCGCTCGCACGGCTTTGACAGGCAGCTCTTGCAGCCGGGAAAAGAAAGAATGGCTTTGGAATCGTGCATTGCGCGGTCCTGGGGATGAATAGATAGAATATAAATACGGGGGAAAGGATGATTTGTGACATGAGTCACAAAAAAATGTAGATTAAAAAAATGTAGATTGTAGAATGA
>DATFYJ010000392.1:0-3112 GCA_035315105.1 Chitinivibrionales bacterium | reverse complement strand
GCCGTTATGACGCAGAGGACGTGTAATCCTTCCGGCGGCGTGTTCGGCATTCCAGGGACGTACCCACGGGCGCACGCCCTTTTCCAGGTGCTCGATGATCTGCGCTGTGATGCGGCTATAAACGTCTTTTCTTTCGGTGGTGTCTTGCATCGTATTCTCCTTCAAAAACAATTTTTTTCTTCGCGAAACCCGCGACGGTTTGAAGGCGTTCAGCGGCGCGGACCAGTCAAGGGCGCGGGCAGGGACCCGCGTTCATCGCAGACCCTTGACAGGGAGCACCGCTGGAATAACGCCGGTCTTGTCAGGCGCGGGTTGAGTGGAGAAAAAAATGGAGAAAAAACGACTTCGGCCAAGAACACCGAATGGGAAGGTGTGTTTAGTCGGGCGGCGCACAAGGGAAGGGGGCGAAGCAATGCCGTGAGAAGAGCAAGGGTGGAGATTAGGTGGAGAACAGCGAAGGTTCCCGGTAGCGGCCTGCGGCGGTACGATCTGGTACCGGCCGGTAATCGTCTTTGAGTTCGAAAAGAGCTGGCTGCCGGGCCTGTGGGAGAGCGTTTTTCTGCTCGCGGCGAAGTTCCAACAGGTCACGCCACAGATAGCGCTTGCCATCGATGTCGATGAATTTGAGGCTAGCCATGTTCACCGCTCCCTCGGATCGATGGCTTTGCGGTATTCGGCTTCGGCTGATCCGGTTTCGGAGAAGAAGATCCAGATCTCGCGCATGAGTTCAAGGTCCCGACCGACGAGGGCTCGTTCATGCCCGTCAAACCAGTCAAGGAAGGCATAGGAAATCCGATACGGCATCTGCTCGCCGCAACCTCCGGCGTAGAATCGGAATTCATCGCTGGGGCCGCCCCAGCTTATCTGGTAGCGCCAGTAGGCTTCCTTCTGGTCCGTGAATGTGCCGGGCACAACGTAATCGAAAGCAAGCCCGTATTCGGTGAATGCACCGAGCTCGTGGGCGTGTCTGTCGTCGTGGTCCTGCGAGGCGGCGAGCAGTTTGCCGAGATCGCGCAAGCGCGCGTTCTTGTTGGGTGTCCAGCGTGCCGCACAGGATGTCGAGCACGTCATGGCGTCCTCGATTTCGCAAGGCGGCGGGCGTTTTCGCGGGAAAGCGCAAGGTCCTGTGCAAGGACCAAGGCAACCATGCAAGCGTATTGCTCGACGGTCGGAGCGTTCTCGATTTCGCTCATGGGCGCGAAGAACGTGTGATAGCCGGACTCGCTTACGGGAATCTCGCAACGCGGTTCGTTCGGACTGGTGAACTCAAGGATGGCGTAAGGTTCATTGCCGCCGATGTGATGGGGGCGGTAGCGGACACGGACCTCCTGGGCGGAAATGGTAAGCGTGAAAACCGTTTCGGACTGCGCATTCGTCATGATGTGCCTCTCTGGTTTGAGTGACCCCCAAGGGCGGGGGCGGAGAAAGGCGCGCAGGCCGGCGCAATCGAGCGCGGCCGTCATAGGATTTTGGGGTGACGGCCCCGCGCCAGGACGGAGTCCGTTTCGCGGGGGAGGGGAGCCGAAATCCGTCATTGACGGCAAGCGGCGGCGGCTACCGTGCCTTCGCCCCGCTTCGGGGGGCACGTCGAAAACGAGAGTAGGTCTGCGGCGGTGAAACGGCGGAGGAATGCTCGCTCGTTTGGCCCGCTCTCTGCTAGCCTTGCCGAGGAAGCGAGGCGGCAATGAAGGTATACGACGAAACCGTGGAGCAGGGGCTGGACTGCTACGACCCGGAAACGAGGGTTTTTCCCGAGATCAGGACGAAACTTTCAAAAGGCGAGGGACTCAGTAAGCGCGACGTACTGCTGATTCTGAAGTGGAAGCTCGGACGCATAAAGGGCTCGAACGCGGAGACCATCAGCGACGTGAACCTAAAAAAAATAAATGAAGCGATTGTTGATGCAAACACGACCGACGGCGCGGTTGATGCGCTCAAGGCTTTGGACAAAATTCCCGGCATTGGCTTGGCAACGGCAACCGCGATTTTGACCGTCTGCTATCCCGAAATCTTTACGATCATCGATGAACGGGTGCTGGAGAGTCTGGATCTATTCCCGGTCGGGTATGAAAAGAAGAAGAGGAAGGAAAACAAAAAGAAGAAATACAGCACGGACGATTGGACCGCGAAAGAGTACGTCGATGAATATCTACCAGCGGTAAGAAAGTACAAGGATGAGTGGAAGAGGACGCTGCGCGAAACGGATCAGGCGCTTTGGGGCCTCTCGGTGAATCGGCGGGTTGAGAAGATCATCAAGAAAAGCGAGGAGGCGTGAGGGCGCGGAAATAAGCGATGTGCGGCGCCGATGTATTGAAGCGCGATTTTTCGCTCAAATTGTGATGATTTCGCCGCGTTTTGATCGGTTTTTGAAGCGCAATTTTTGTATAATCTGAGTGCAGTAGAAGTGTATCTAAACACGGTTTTGAGAGGCCCAATTCGATTGGGCCTTTTGTATTTTCAGCACAAATCGGAAAGGAGCAAAAGCAATGGCTAAAAGACAGCGGGTGTATCAACGTGGCAAGGAATATGAAGTCACGGGCGCAGGAAAAAGAGTTCGGCGTCTTGTGTTCATGGCCGGTACGCGCATGGATGGTGGGCAAGAACTTCTGATCTTTCGTCCAGTACGCAAGATGAAAAAGCACAGGAGCTAGATCAAATCGTCACGCGGCGGCAACCTCGACTTGCGAAGCTGCCGCCACGGACTGTACCAGGCTATGCAGCTTTCAGCGGCTGTTCGGGTTCAGCCACAGGTGAGCGAAGCCGTTCGGGTAGCCAGTTCTTGCCGGCAACCTCGCGCTCGGCGAGAGCGGCAAGCTCGGGCTTCTTGAGCTTCTCCCACGCAGGAGCGATGGAGCCTTTGACCTCGCGCAGCGTTTCGAGGATTTTGGCTTTGCCTATGCGGCCGAAGTAGTTGGCGGCTGTCGGTGTGAACCATGCGTCCATGTCAAGGCTGAGAGCTTCGGCCAATTGTGCCGCATGAGCCATGCGATCGGAGTCAGGCGGGTCGGCTTTGAGCATGACCGCATTGATCGTCTGCGCAACGCAGAAGGTAAGGAGGCCACGCAACGTGTCGCCGTTCTGAGACAGGCACCATGCAAAGAGGCCATCTGGT
>DATFYJ010000391.1:0-4372 GCA_035315105.1 Chitinivibrionales bacterium | reverse complement strand
AGACGATGGTCCGGTGGGGAATGCCGCCCGGGACGCCCACGTTGCCTTCCCAGAGGACCGTACGGTCCAAAGGAAGGATGTCTGCATAGCAGGTCGCGGCAACAATGAGTCCGGTCGCGATGAACAGCTCTTTCATAATTCAATGCTCTCTATGGCAATGATTGATATTTGGTAATTTCATTTGAGAAATATAGGTAGTATAAGGGATGGTGTCAATAACAATTATATCAATTTTTCTCCGGCGGCAAGGCGCGTCACGTTTAGGGCGGCAACCTTAAGCAAGATTAGTGGTTTGCAAAGAGAACACAACAGTTATAGTCCGGCGCACCAGCTCCGGCGTTAGCCCTACGTGAGCCGTATAAAACCCCCTAATATTCCATAAAACCGAACCATTGCGCTTGGGGATGTTGCCGGCGCCTGTGCGCCTCCAGTGCCCCAAACGACGTTCCGGCCCGCTCCACATTGTTCTCCATGATCGCGTCAAGAGGTGATCCGCGTCGCCGCAGTTCCGCTTCGGCAAGGGAATGCAAAAAAAATGGCGAAAGCCCGTTCCGAAGCGTATCTTTATGTCGGAAGAGCGGAATCGGACCGGATCAAAGGGAGTAACCCGGTTGCCCCGCTTTCCCGGGAGATGAGGGACAGCGAGGCAACTGTTATACGTTTAATATTGTTTTTTCACCAATAAAGGGGGAGGATGGCATGAAAAGAGCGGCATTGACGTGTCTGATGTTGGCATTTTTCGCGGGATCTGTTTTTTCCCAGATCGTCAACATTTGCGGAATAGTAACGGACCCGGGCGGGCAACCGCTGGCTCATACAGTCATCAGGCTCAGCACCACGACCTACGATAACGGCTATTGGGCGACGGCGCCCTATATGGGTCATACCGACCAAAATGGCCACTATCAAATAGGAACCGGCGCATGCGCGGTCAACACCATTGTCCCCAGTACCCACATGCGGGGCGATGCCTTTTCGCAGCCCATGTACGTGGGCGGTAAAGTTTTGTTCAACCTTCCGGTGAGCGATGCAACGGTGAGGATCAGCATATTCGACTTGTCCGGCCGGTTCGTGCGCGACGTGATGAACAAGAGTCTTTCCAAAGGCAATTATTCGGTCTCAATTGACACGCGCGGCATTTCTTCCCAGTTCTATCTGCTTCGGGTGACCGTCAACGGGGTTGCGTCGGTCATGAGATTGCAGCCTGCGGCGCGCCTGCCCGGAGGGACGGTTGTCCAGAGTTCTCCCGGATTTGAGACCCGGCTGGAAAAACTCGCCGCGATAGTAGACACCCTGCGCGCCACCGAGCCCGGTTATACCCTCGGCGTCACGCCGATTGGCGCGCTGACGGGACAGTACGATTTCGTTTTGACAAAGAATAACACGTTTAACGGCGACAAGAACGCCTTCTGGGGCGACACGAGCACCTACCCGAAGACCGGCTCGTACGTCATACTCAACAGAACAAACGGCAAATGGCCGGACAGCAAAATAGGCGTGACCACCAACAGAGGAGGCGCAACCACCCCCCTTTCACAAACCAACCTGAGACCGATCGGGGCGCTGTTCATTTACATAGCTCCCACCGATTCAAATATGAGATATTTCGATTTCCTTGAAGTAAATGGCGGCGGCACCACCTTCTTGGGCAACACCACCCGTGTTGACGGATGGCGACTTCCCATCACCTTCCGGATAAAAACCTCAGACGGCAAAGACACGGTCATGGGCGACTCCTACGAACTCTTTTACCAATCGCGCGAATCGAAATTCGCCGAATTCATCAATGAGGTTCCGAAGGAGTTCACCTGGGAGGCCACGCACGATTTCGCGAATATCTGGGCCCCGCATAAAATGGACCCCTTCCCCTTCCGGTCCACCGGGCCGTATGGCAATTACTACGAACGGTATCAGGATTCGGTCATTAAAAACTATGTCAAAGATCCGCTATGGGTGAATCACCCGGGCTACGGCGCGCCCGCCAATGATCCCGGCCCCTATCCGGCAGCGACGCAAGCCGACGATGTTTTCGCCTGCGCGGGTGTCCTGGGCAATTTACCCATTTGGGCGGCTGCCCTGAACCGGCATGTCTCCCATCTGCCGCAAGGTGTTGACTGTTATAATTGGAGCTACGTAGACACCGCTTATTATTATACAGACGCACCTGCTAATTTCTATTCCCGCTGGTGTCATCGGCGAGCCATCAACGACTACTGCTACGGCTTCCCCTATGATGACAATGGAGATCATGAGGCATACATTTCCATCAACAACATCCAGTGGATGGCGGTAGCGATCGGGTGGTAACGGGCCAGGAAGCCTGCGGCGTTTTTTGATAAAGGACTAAGGCCTCTGGCCGTAGTCCTTTTTTTTGCTCCGGGCATTTCTCCTTGCGGATTGAGAAAAGGGCGAACCGTTAAAAAGTCACGGCAAGGGCTTTGAATCCCAATAGCGAGCGTATGGTCACTTCGTTGCCTAAGGTACGGTAATTGCGCGCAGAAAATGCTTCGCCCGTCGGCTCCGCCCTGCTGACGCACCCGTTACGCGTAAGAAGAAAACACGTCTACTTCACCATCACCACCCTTTTCACAACACTCTGCCCGTCAACCGAACATCGCACAAAGTAAACGCCGTTGTTCATCATTGTTTCGTTGCTCGGCGCCGCGCGCCTCATTTGGTGCCAGCCGGTCTCCTGGCGCGAGTCCGGGACATGCAACACCGTCTTTCCGCCTGCGTCAAGGATTTCCAGGGAGACAGTCGCCGCCTGGCTGATATAATACCGTATGGTCCCCCCTGCCGTTGCTATGCGCAAAGAGGCCGGCGTCATGCGCGCCGCAGGACAAACCGGTCCGCGAACGGACACCGGGAGCGGCGCCGGCACGGGATACACGGTAAACGACGTTGTCCCGCTGAGTGTTCCCGAGGCCGCGTTGACGGTCACAATGCCGGGGGTAAACGTGGAACGGATTGCCACTTTGCACATGCCGCCTTCGGCGGTGAGCTCCGGGTCGCCGGGCGAATGATAATTCGCGCCGCCGGCGCCGATCATCTGGTCGGCGCCTCCGCGGTAATTCCCTGGCCCGGAAACGCTGAAGGTGACGTTGTTGCTTGCCGTGGGACACCAGTTGTTGTTTGCGTCCACGACCGTGGCCAGGACGAATGCCGCGTCCGAGCCGTTCGCCGTTATCCTGAAGGTGTCGCCGGTGGCCGGATTGACAATGGGCGCAGCAACGGTGAGCAGCAGGTGGTCCGGATTCCCCGCAGTAACTTTCTGGTCGGAACACACCACGTTTCCGTTTGCATCCAGACCTTGAGCGGTAACCGTGCCCGACTGCCACGTTACGTTCCAAGAGCATTGGTGTGCAAGAAGCGCGGTGCCGCTGCCAGAGTCCGGATAGGGCGTTTGATCGGTGCCCTGCTTGGCGCCGTTGACAAGCAGCCGCACCGAGGGGCAGTTGGAAAAGGCGTTGACCGTGATGCCGCCCGAACGGTTCCAGTGGTGCGCGAGATATGCCACGGGCCGAACCGAATACGGAAACCAGCACGCCGCGTATATTTTGTAAAGCATCTTCGGGATCCGGTTGCCGTCCATCATGGAACAGGCGAAATTCCTGCCCAGCCCGCTTTCGCCGGGCGACTCGGCCATGTACCACTGGCACATGCCGAACGCCTTCACGTTCTTGCCGCTTTTCCAGGTTGACATGTAGTACTGGGCGAACGTGAGCTCGCCGTCGTAGTCGAACCGCGTTCCCTTCTGGCCCCAGCCCTCGGCGCCGTAGCATGGCTTGCCGGGCTCCATTCCTTTTAATCCCACTTCGCATCCGTTAAGCGAGCATGATATCACCTGATCAACGGCCATGTCCGATTGGTCGTTGCCCCGGTCACTCTGCGCGCGGGGCATGAGCGTGTCCCATTTGACCACCGTGTCCCAGAGCGTCACGTTGTAGGCATGGTCGATGGGCGCGTTGGCGCATTCCCAGGCCGCGATGCACGGGTCGTTCCGGTCCCGCACGATCATGTCGCGATGGAGTTCGCTCTTGAGCGCCTTGTCGTACGCAGCCTGTGCCGGTGTAAAATTAACATCGAGGGCCTGGGTCATAAACGTGCCTTCGTCGTCGCCGCTCGGCTGGATGATGCAGACACCAAACGCATCGCCGGCTTCCACGAATTCGTGCGAGCAGGTGGAATGGCCGGGCCGCCACCATCGTCCGCCGCATTCGGCGAGTGTCTTGACATCGCGCCAATTCTGTTCCTCCGGAACCGCGGTCCCAAGCGCCGGATAGTCGTACCGTCCGGCCGCGCCCCAAAGATAATGAGGATGGCCGTTGAAAATGGGAAAATCGGTGTCCCACGTGAGGGTCCGGATGCCGAG
>DATFYJ010000390.1:0-14302 GCA_035315105.1 Chitinivibrionales bacterium | reverse complement strand
TGTGCATGGAGGGCCTCACCCGTCACCCGGACTGTCTCACGGGCAGGGTGGTTCTGGGGCGGTGCTACCTGGAGCAGGAAAAGCTCAAGGAGGCGGCCGCCGAGTTCGTGACGGTGCTCAAGCTTGACAGACGCAATCACACCGCGATCAAGATGATCGCCGACATCTGCGCCCGCCAGGGACTCAAGGAAAAAGCGGGAGACCTTTACGCAAGCCTGCTTGGCATGGACCCGGACAACCAGTCGCTCGTCGAGCTTGCCAGCACGTTCCGCGGAACGGGCGATACCGACCTTTTCAGCATCCTGGGCATGGCATCATCAGTCACCGGCAGGGCGGCCGTCGTTGCGCCGGCGGCCCACGACACCATCGCCGACGACATCATCGCCGACGGCACCCTTGCCGACGACACCATTGCCGACGCCGACAGGACCTTAAAGTTTGACGTGGAACCGAGCCGGCCCGCGGTTTCCGCAGCGGAGGAGACCGAGGTCGGTGAAATGATGGCAAAGACGCAGCAGTTCGATCCGAAGGATCTCGGAGTGGCCGACAGGGTTCATGATGACACCGTGCTGGCCGAGGACGTGCTCACCGGAGACGACGTGAGTTCGCGCATGGAAACGATGTTCGAAATCGGCCCGGAAACCCCGCCTGCCGCCGCGCCGGAAGTGCATGAGCACATTGAGCTCGGGGAAGGCGAGGAAACGGTGGGCCCCTCCGATGATGCGGGCGCCGCAACGGTCAGGGGCGAAGACGCGGGGGTCGTGTCGGGAAGCGACATCACCTCGCGCATCGAGCAGCTGTTCGGCGAAGAGATGCCTGTGGTTCCGCCTGAACCGACTGTTGCCGAGGCCCCAATCAGGGAAGTTGCGCTCGACGAGTTACGGCCCGTGGAGGCTTCGGCGCTTTCCGGAGAAGACATCACCTCGCGACTCAACGAAATGTTCGAGGGCGAGCCTGCCATTGAACCTTTGTCGGAGGAAACACCGAAGGGCAAACCGGTCTTGCCGGCCGACACCAAGGTCGGCCCGCTGCTGGAGATCGGGGCGGAGGCTCCGGCCGGGACCGTCACGGGCGCCACGGAGGAGATTGTCGTGGGGCCGCGGGAGCAGGCGCGGCAGCCCGCCGGGGGAAACGTGCTTTCCGGAGACGACGTTGCGCTGAGGCTCGATACGATATTTGACGAAGGGGAAGAAGCCGGGCCGCCCGCAAACGAAGCGGTCGCGACCCAGTCGGCGGAGGCGACCGATCTGTCCACCGCCGACGGCGACAAGACGCAGACCGCCGACGTGTTCCGCGCGGGAGAGGACACGAAGCCGCCGCTTGACATAGAGGAAGTCGGTGTTGCCGTCGACGAGGTGGGCTTTGACGCCGCGGCCGAGACGCTGGTGGTCGAGGGGGCGGGAACGTCCCCTCTGGCTGCCGCTTCCCAGGAGCCGCCCGAGGCTTCCGAGGCCCCCATCATCATCGACGACGCAGTTGCGGCCGAGGAGCAGGAGCCTGAGTCAGGCATGTCCGGAGACGACGTGGTGGGGCGAATGGAGGAGATATTCAGCGAGGAGCCTGTCCCGGACAAAGCTGCCGCGCCGGCAGCACCCGCAAAGGAAGAAGCGGCAATGCATCTTGACTTCATCCCGGTGACCGAAGAGGAAGCCGGGGCGTCCCAAGCGCCCGGTAGTGCGCCGACCGATGTTGACAAAACAGATGTTGCGCCCCCTGAATCGGACACGCTTGACCTTTCCGGCGAGACAGAGGAGAGGACCATTCTCATGGACGAGGACAGCGGCGCGGAGACAATGCCGGCCGAAGATGAGACCATGGTAGCCAGAGCCGAAGCTGAGACTATGGCCGTTGAGGACGAAGCTGAGACCATGGTTTGGTCACGCTCGGACCCGTTTCTGGATTCCCCGTTCCGCACCGGCTCGAAAACAGGAACCGGCGCATCGAAGGAAACGGAAAGCGTTACTCCGCGGGAACCGGAACAGGACATTTTTAAAGAGCAGGAAAAAGGGGCGGGCGCGGAGTCGGATCTGGCCTTCTCCATTCCCGACCACGTGCTCACGCCGACCCTCGCCGACATCTATTATCAGCAGGGGCAGCCCCGGCTCGCGCTGCAGATTTTCCGGCGGCTTCTGGACGCGGACCCGGACAACGAGCGCATTGCCAAACGCATCAGGGAAATAGAGGCCGGCCTCAACGCAGGCCTTGAGGCGACGGGCGTCGAGGAAACCGTGGTTTCGGCCCTCGAGGCCGGGAAGGATGCAAAGCCGCCCGTCCCAAGGGTAAAACCGAAGGTTGACAAAAAGAAAAAGACTGCTGCTGCGGAAAAGCCCCTTACCGGCGTGCGCATCAGGAAGAAAGTCAAGACCAGGCGCAGGAAGACGAGGTGACATTTGCCCGCTGTTTCGGCGTCTGAGCCGCCGTCCGGAGAACGCGCCACAGATTCGCGTATGCGCAACAGCCGCCTTGCCGCCATCAAAGGGCTTCTCGCAGGGGGCCCGTACACCCGCATTCTGCTGTCAGACCTTGCCGACATAGAATATCTCGCCGGGTTCCGTTCCTCCAATGTGTATTGCGTGATTTCTCGCCGGAGAAATTTCCTGTGCTCCGACTTCCGGTACCGCAGCGCGGCGCTGGCGTTCTGCCGTAGGCACAGGGAATGGAAATTCCTTGAAATCAAGGAGAATGACTTTTCGTTCCTCCGAAACTCGCTCGGCATGCCCTCCGTGGCGGGCTTTCAGCCCGATGCGATCTCGGTGGGAGCATTCTCGCGCCTCAGGCGCGCGTGCCCGGGCGTGCGCTTTGCGCGTCTTCCCGCCGCATTTGAAGATATTTTTGTTCCCAAGACCCGCCTTGAAATCGGGTGCATGCGGAGGGCCGCGGCTATCGGCGACAAGGTTTTCGGCGAAATGATATGCCGCGCGCAGCCCGGCATCACCGAGCGCGAGCTCGCCGCGTTCTGCGAGGACCGGTGCAGGAAACACGGATCGGAGCGGCCGTCGTTCGATACCATTGTCCTGTTCGGCCGCAGGGCCGCGCTGCCGCACGGTATTCCTTCCGACGCGCGGCTCGCCGCTGGCGACTGGGTGCTGTGTGATTTCGGCTGCACCGTGGAAGGGTTTGCGTCCGACATGACCAGGACATTTGTGATGGGGAGGGCGTCTGCGCGCCAGAAAAGGGTATACAATGTCGTGCTCCGGGCGCAGGAGGCCGCCCGCCGCAGAGTGGCCGCGGGCGTGCTGGTAAGCAAAGTTGACAAATGCGCAAGAGACGTCATCGCGGCCGCCGGATACGGCCCGCTGTTCGGCCACGCAACCGGCCACGGCGTGGGATTGCGCGTCCATGAAAAGCCTCGCCTTGCCGCCTCCGACAAATCTATTTTACAGCCAGGCACGGTGGTCACCATCGAGCCGGGCATCTACGACCCGCGGTTCGGCGGCGTGCGCATCGAAGACATGGTCGTGGTGAAAAAAGGCGGCGGCGAAACGCTCACCGCCTCGCCGCGCGGACTCATAGAAGCGGGAACCTGATGATCAATATCCATTCGCTCCTCAAGACGATGTTCGACAACAACGCGTCCGACCTGCACATCCGCGTCGGTACGCCGCCCACATTCCGCGTCAACGGCGCACTGTACCGCGCGCAGATGGAACCGGTGACGTTCGAAGAACTCGAGCGCATGTGCACCGAGATCATGCGGCCCGAGCAGAAAGCGGTCTTTGACAAAACGAACGAATTTGATTTTGCCATGGGTCTCAAGGGCGTGGGCCGGTTCAGGATAAACGCTTCGCGCCAGCGGGGCACGCCCTCGCTCGCCATACGTTCCATCAAGACCCAGATACCGGCGTTTACGGAACTCGGCCTTCCGAACGTGATCCTCGATCTCGCCATGAAGAAACGGGGGCTCATTCTCTGCACGGGCACCACGGGAAGCGGCAAGTCGACGCTGCTTGCCTCCATGATCGACCACATCAACGTCAACGCGTCGGTGAACGTCGTCACCATCGAAGACCCCGTGGAGTACCTTTACAAAGACAAAAAAAGCATCATCGCCCAGCGGGAGATCGGGCCCGACACCATCTCCTTTGCCAACGCGCTGCGCGCGAGTTTCCGCCAGGACCCGGATGTGATTCTCATCGGCGAAATCCGCGACCAGGACACCATGGAGACCGCCATGAGCGCGGCCGACACCGGCCACCTCGTGATGAGCACGCTCCACACCATGAACGCGATGGAGACCATCTCCCGCATCCTGTCGTTTTTTCCGCCGCACCAGCACCAGCAGGTGAGGCTCGTTCTGTCAAGTGTGCTTATCGCAGTCATTTCGCTTCGGCTCCTGCCGAAAAAGGACGCAGGCGGCCGCATCCCGGCCGCGGAAATCATGATCAACAACGCCGCGGTCGCGGAATACATCCTCGACCCGGAAAAATCCCACCTCATCATGGCTGCCATCTGCGAAGGCTACACGCAGTACGGCTCGCAGTCGTTCGACCAGTCGCTGCTCCAGCTTTACCGGGACGACCTCATCACCTTCCAGGTGGCGAAGCAGAACGCAAGCAACCCCGACGATTTCGAGCTCAAGGTGAAGGGCGTGGAAGGCGCGAGCGACCGGCGGTGGGGAGGCTAAAATAATTGCGGATTGCAGATTGTAGATTGCGGATTGAAAACGGAAAGGCAATTTTCTCTAAGTGATATCTTGACAGAGTGAGATTCCGACATAAAGGGAGACCTCAGATGGCAAGGACGGCATGGATCGTGGCGGCGGTGTGTATGATTGCCGCGTCGGCGCGCATAGCGCGCGCGGAGAGCGTGGCGAAGATCACCACCTTCGAGGGCGTCGTGCAAGTTATGAAGAAGGGCGCGACCGACTGGCGGAACGCCAAGCCGGGCCTGCCGCTTGAGGTGGGCGACCAGGTTTACACGCAGGAGGAGAGCTTCGCCGAGATCCGGTACTCCATCGGCACCGTGCTCCGCATGGACGAGAAAACCAAAATCACCATCGATGCATCGTCGGAGAAAACCATCAAGACCAAGAGCGCCATCGGCAGCGTGTGGGTCAACATGCGCAAGCTCATTTCCACGGGCAGGGAGTTTCAGGTGTCAACGCCCACCGCGGTCGCGGCCATCCGCGGCACGGTGTTCGACATGTCGTGCGTCCCGGATTCCGCGTCCTATGTGGCCGTGTTCGAAGGCAAGGTGGCTGTGGGCCCGTCCGACAGCCTCAAGAAGAAGCTTGAACAGGAGAAGAAGAAAAAAGAAATCAAAACAGAGAAACCGGTGGAAGTGCCGGGACCCGAGGAGATTCCGGGTCCGTACGAAGTGTCCCTCGAACAGTGGCGCACCATCGTGGCGGGCCAGAAAATCTCGGTGAGGACAGACGGAAAATTCGCGCAGGAGAAGATCGACATGACGGCAGAGGAAAAGATGAAGTTCGTGAAGAAGAACCTGGCAATGGACAAGGAGCTGATGAAGGAGAAATAGGAGAGTTGTCGGATATTGACTTGATGGAATGAGGACTGCCGGTTGTCAAGAAACAGCCGGCAGTTTTAGTAATTGTCTCCAGATCTGATTCTGGTAAATTGCTAGACGATTATCAACAGAGGAATTTGTGTACAATAGAAAGCATACAAAACTCGTTCGCGAGGGCAAATGTGTTGCCGAAGTGGATATTGAGATTATCGATACAAACGATGGTTGGTCTCCCTATTTATCCCTTGACGATGCGTTAAAACTTGACGAAGTCCGTGAATACCTAAAACGGGAAGATATCGCCTCAGCCAGCAAGATCGCCCGGGTATACGAAATTTCCCGCATCAAAGCGGCTTAGGGCAATTGATATATATTTTATGATGAGAGATCATATTTTTTTCGCACTTCGGCAACATCGGTTTTCCTACCTGTAATACTATCCTTGAGACCGTCATTGATCTCCTTCCGATTCAGCAACTTCTCCCACCACCCCTTGTTCTCCAGATACCACCGTATGGTCATCCTGATCCCGTCGTCAAACTTCACTTCCGGCTTCCATCCAAGTTCGCGCTTGATTTTTGCCGCGTCGATGGCGTAGCGCCGGTCGTGGCCCAGGCGGTCGGTCACAAACGCGATCAGACTTTCCGGTTTGCCAAGTTCCTTGAGGATGAGTTTGACGATGTCGATGTTGCGCCATTCGTTTGATCCGCCGATGTTGTAGACCTGTCCCGGTTTCCCCTTTGCGAGTACCGTCTCTATCGCCTTGCAGTGGTCGGTAACGTACAGCCAGTCGCGTATGTTAAGTCCGTCGCCGTATACCGGCAGGGGCCTGTCAGCCAGCGCGTTGGTGATCATGAGCGGAATGAGCTTTTCGGGGAACTGGAACGGGCCGTAATTGTTGGAGCACCGGGTGGTGATCGAGGGGAACCCGTAGGTCTCGAAATAGGCGCGCGCGATAAGGTCGCTGCCCGCCTTGCTCGCCGAGTAGGGACTGTTGGGCGAAAGCGGCGTGGTTTCGGAAAAGGAACCGGTCGGCCCGAGCGTGCCGTAGACTTCGTCGGTGGAAATATGGACGAATCGCTTTCGGTCAAACGAGCCCTTCCAGGCGTTCCGCGCGCATTCGAGCAGGTTCTGGGTGCCGAGCACGTTGGTGAGGACGAACGCGGCAGGGCCCTGGATGCTCCGGTCCACATGCGATTCCGCTGCGAAATGCACCACCGCGTCGAAACCGTGCGACAAGAACAGCTTTTCACACAGCGGCCGGTCGCAGATGTCGCCTTTGACAAATTCATACCGCTCGTCTTTTTCGACGCTCTTCAGGTTGTCCGGATTGCCCGCGTAAGTGAGCGCGTCGAGGTTGACAATGGAATAGTTTTTACTTGACGAAAGCATGTGGAGGATGAAATTCGAGCCGATGAATCCGCAGCCGCCGGTGACTAAAATTTTCATGTTCTTGGAGCTCCTTGTTCGTTTTAGATTTGGGCGTTTCCCTCGTTGCACTCGGGTCGGTTCTACCCCTTCGGGTACTTCCAAGGGTCGTCCTTCCGGTCCACCCCTTCGGGTGCTTCCAAAGGTCGTCGGCCTTCGGCCTCGGGCCGCCACGGCCCTATGGCCCACAGGGCCGGGTCCGGGCGGCATCCCGCTATGGCGGGACCTCCAGTCGCCCCTAACGCGCGGCAGGAGAGATCTGTTCTGTCAATTTCCTATTCTCGCGCCAATCGGTATCAGTAGTAAATCAGATAAAGCTTCTTTTTGAATTATAAACTTTTCAACCATTCAACTTTTCAACTTCTTCTTTTCAACCGCTCTCCGTGGGTGCCGCCACAACAATGCATGGTCTCGCAGCCGCTTTGTCAAGGCGGCTACCCCAGAGGGGGTAGCGGAGGACACCGCAGGCAGAAGGCCGAGGAGGCCGCAGCGAGGGGGAGCCTTCCCCCACCAAAACCATTTCTATTTTTGATTCTTCTCCTCCTCCAAATAATCTTTCAACCCTATCTCCCATTCCGGCATGATATTACGCCCCAATTTTTTTAGACATTCATTTTCAAGCACGCTGTTGGCCGGCCTCGGAGCAGGCCTGGGGAATTCGGCTGTGGTGCAAGGCGCAAGGTCAACCTGAATTGAGTACGCTTGCACAATGGCCTTTGCAAAGTCAAACCACGAGCATTGGCCTTCGTTGGTGCAGTGGTACAGGCCGTATAGCTCCGTATCAATCATCGAAAGGATCTGTTTGCATACATGAACCGTGTACGTCGGCGTCCCGACCTGGTCGTTCACCACCTTGATGGGTTCGCTGGTCCCCGCGCGCTTCCGTGCGAGATCGCGGATCGTCTTGAGAAAGTTGCTTCCGCGGGTGCCGTACAGCCATGCGATGCGGAATATAAAATGGCGGTCGCACGTTTTCGCGAGCAGAGCTTCTCCGGCGAGCTTTGATTTTCCGTACACCGACAGCGGATTGGGCGCATCGGTTTCAACATAGGGGGATTTTTTCTTCCCGTCGAAAACGTAATCGGTGCTGATGTGGAAAACCGACGCGCCGCGTTCCGCTGCCGCAGCGCCGAGGTGCCCGACGCCCTCCGCATTGACGGCAAAGGCCTTTGCGGATTCATGCTCGCACCGGTCAACTGCGGTGAACGCTGCGCAGTTGACGATGGTCTCGGGCGAACAGCGGTCCACCGCGGCCCGGACGTTATCGCGGCTGGTGATGTCGATGTCGGGGAGATCGATCCCGGTCACGGCGTGGCCCGCCGCCGCCGCGGCCCGCATCATGTCGCCGCCGAGCTGGCCCCGGTGGCCGACCACAAGTATTCTCACGGGATACAGTGCTCCGTTTCAAATGATCGCAATGCCCGGCGCGGGATGCGCCCGCTATCCCTTCTGCAGCAGCGCCCTGCATTCCTCCAGATCGGGATCCAGCGACCCTCTGCCCTCGTGCCAGGTTCGTTTGACTGGAAGAGAGTACTGCCTGAACTTCCAATTCTGGACCGAGGCGAATTTCGCGTATTGGTCCATGAGTTCCGCGGCCGAAATGTTCGTCTGGACGGTGGCAACGAGCTGCTGGGAGAGGAGGGCGGTGAGCACGATGTTCTTGGCGCTGAATTGTTCGAAGATCGCTTTCATCACCCGCAGCTGCCGGTCCTTGAAGTCCTCGGCGGTTGAAATGTGCGGCCGGAGAAAAAGGGCGACCTGGGCGCCGGAAAGTTTCTGGACCCCTTTTTTCACCTTCAACTCCGCGGCGGCCTTTTCGTCGACATCGACCGTGACGCCGCCGAGCGTCGCGGCAATGCGGATCATGTCGCTCTTTTCCAGCACCGCCTGCTTGGGAACGCGCATGTTAAGTATCTGTTCCGCGATCAGGCTCACGTACAGGCCGCCGCCGTACAGGAAGGCCTGGCTAAGCGTTGCGCAGCCCTGCACGAATTCCTGCACGTCAAGATCCGGGGGGAGATTCACGATCTGGAACGTTCCCGTCTCGTAGTCCGCCGACGCAAAGTAATAGACGCTCGGAATGCCGCAGAACACGAAGGTGAAGGGCATGGCGCGTTGCATGACTTCCGATTTCTCTTTTGTCAAAACAGAAAAACGGGCGGTCGGCCGCATGTCCTGGGTCACGGGCGAAATCTGAAAGGGCCTTCCGTCGCCGAATACCGACGCGCTCTGGCCGGCAACCAGGTTGATTGCCTCGTTGCCTTTAACGCGCTCCACCAGGACCTGCCCGTCCATGGCGTTCACGTCGATTTCGTCGGGCTTGACGGCCACGGTGAAGTCCGCGCCGTTGCCCGCGACCGTGATGGTGACAAGCGACGTTGTGATCCTGAACAGCTCGCTTACCGAACCGTACACGATCTTGTACCAGACGACGCCTGATTTCTGGGTGGGCCAGGTTGTGGTCCTGCCGTCCTCAACCGATGCGACCTTGTCAAACGCCAATTCCGAAGCGCTGTCCAGGTCGATTCGGGAGAACGAGGAGGCCGACAGCTCGGCCTGCGACTTGTCCGCCGTGATCACGCGGTCTCCCTGGTGTATTTCCATGCCGCTTTCAAGGGGCCTGGTCTGGCCGCCCGAGGCGGTGACCGAAACGCCGCCGGTGTGGAACTCAAGACGGATCCTGTCCGGCAGTCTTTTCATGGTCACGGGGTTGGGCATCGTGCCGACCTGCAGCTGCTGGTTGTTGGTGATCTGTCCGGCAAGATCGAACGCGGAAATGTCGGATGTCGGCCGGATGCCCGCGACCTTGAGAATCTCGAAGGGAGTGGTGCCTTGGGGGACCCTGTACTCGCCCGGTCTCACCACATTGCCGGTCACGCTCACGACCCAATCGTCTCCCGTGCCGGGACCGGTCCATCCGAACGAAGGTGCAAGAACGGAAAACAGCCTCCATGCGATTCCTGCGGCAAGAAGACCATAGACCGAGTAGACGGCAATCTGCTTCCGGGTTTTTCTTGTCATGGCACTACTCCGTATTTTTCGCGGACAATTCGCCATTGACTATTGGTGCGTTGCCAGATAATCGAATATTGCCGCCGGGCGGTGTCCGATCCCGCAATGCAGGTTCCGACAAAGGACATCCGGTAAAAGGGCTGTGCCACCGTGTCTGCCCACATGCTGTCCGCGTGAAGGTTCTGCACGGAAGGCCCTTGCTTCATGGCGGCGGTCTTTTCGGACACCCATTCCCTGAATCCACCGGAAGGATACATGAACCGGGTCGAATCGTAAAAGGAAAAATAGCGCATGGCGTCGCCTTCGTTGAAGGCCTTTTCCCAGAGGCGCAGGCTGTCGGAAATTGCCGCGAAGAGATCCTGCGCCGCAGCGGCGGCGCTGTCGCGGGCGATGCCGCTCGCAACGGGCCTGCCTGTCAACGCAGACGAATCCGTGGGGCGGACTTTTTGGCCCGCGGCAATTTCCTCGAGCGGCGAGCCTGAGCCTGATCCTGCGCGGCCTTCGGTGGAAAGATATTGGATGTCCGGCTTTTTGCCGAGATAGGAAATGGCGCGGTTGTGCAACTGAATGCCGAACAGTCCGAGTCCGACGGGAAGAAGCGGGAGCAGCAGAAAGACGGCAAGCAGAACCCAGAATGTCTTTCTCCGCAGCAGATGCTTTGCAAAGTTGAGAGCAACGGCCGTGTAATGCGGAAACGAAAAGCGGATCGCCTCCAGAGCGTTTCTCATTTTGAGTTCGGCGGCAAGCCCGAATTCGCGCATCGCGAATTTTTTATCCCTGTCCTGTCCTTCTTCGTAGGCATACTGGTAGGAATAATACCGGTAATAGCCGTAGTAGTACGGGTAGTACCCGCGGGAATGGGAAATCCCGTTGAGCACTGCGCCCATGATGCTGCAGCCGATTCGCTTGAGCTGGCCTTTTGCCTGCAGAGCGGCCTTGAGCGGCGTCCACAGCGCCCGCACGAGCATGATGCATGCGTCAACCTTCGGCGCCATGCTCAGGCCGTCGCTCACCGGGAGCAGGGCAGGCGAGTCGATGATGACATAGTCGGCCATTGCGCGCAGCGTCTTCACCAGTTCGTCGAACCGGACGCTTCCGATGAGTTCCGCGGGGTTCTGCGGATGTTCGCCGGCCGTGATGACGAGGAGGTTTTCGTGCACTGTTTTTTTGAGGACGTCGTTCACGTCGCTTGCGCCCGTGAGGTAATCGGCCAGGCCGTTTTTCTTGGGAAGGTTAAACAGTGTGTGCATCTGGGCGCGGCGGAGGTCGCCGTCCACGAGGATCACTTTTTTTCCGTCAAGGGCGAACGTGATGGAGATGTTTGCCGCCAGCGTCGTTTTCCCTTCGCCCTTCACCGCGCTGCAGATGAGGAAGGTCTTTATGTTCTGGGTTGAGGCAAGATGCTTGAGGGTCGCGCGAAGGGCGCGAAAAGGCTCCAGGATCGTTTTCCACTTTGCCGCGGAGCTGTCGATAATGCCTTTGTCCATTTCAATGAGCGGCACGATGCCGAGCAGCGGAACTTCGAGACTGCGCTCCACCTGCTGAGGGTCCTTGATCGACTGGTCGAGAAACTCGACGAGAAAGGCGAGCACGATGCCGATGACGATGCCGATAAGCAGGTAGAGCAGCATGTTGGTCAGGCTCATGCTTGATTTTCCGGAAAGAGGAAGCGGCGCCCATTCCAGGATCTTGAGGTCGGATTCCTGGGAGTCGCGCTTGATTTTGGCCTCCTCGTACCTGCTCTTGAGCAGCTTGAGTATCCCGACCGTGGATTCGGTCTCCCTGGTAAGCTGGGCGAACTGGAGCTGGACCGTGGGCAGCTTGTAGAGGTCCCGGTCGAATTCCTGTATTATTTTCGCCTGGGCGTCGTGCTTGGTGTCGGCGGCGCTTTTTTCTATGGTGAGGTTGATGAACTCCTGAAGGAGCGACTCGCGGATGGGGTTTTTCACCAGCGTGCGCGACTCGGCCTCCTTGGTGATGTCGGTCTTGAGCGCTTCCTTGATCTTGTCGATCTGGTTTTTTATCATCCGCACCTTGAAGTGCTCGGGGCTGTATTCCGCCGATGCGCTGTTGAGCTGGAGCTCGAGGTCGGCAAGCTTCGCCTGGAACGGATTCGAATAGGTGAGGGACTGGATCACGTTGATGTCCTGCTGGTCTATCTCCTTCTTAATCTGGCCGAGTCGGTTCCTGTTCTCCATCATGTCAAGGTCGGTCTGCTGCAGCGCGAGCTCCATGTTGGAAAGCTTGGAGACGGTGATGTTCGTCTCTTGCGAAAGCTCCACGGTGCGGTTCTTCTCCTTGAACTCGCGGAGCGCGTTTTCTTTATTGTCAACATCAATTTCCATTTTGCCTATCTGGTCTTCCAGCTTGGTGATGAGGTTCGTGAGGTCCGAAACGTTCACGTCCCTCATGTAGTCTATGTATTCCCGGCAGATCTGGTTCACCACGTCGCGGGCGGTTTCCGGTTTGGCATGGCGGAAGACGATGTCGACGATGTCGTTCTGCGTGCCGTTGAACGAGCCGCGCGTCACCTTGAGGTCCGTCTGGATGTCGTCGGTGGTGATGCCGGCGCCGAGGTCCTTGCACACGCGCTTGAGAAGGGTTTCGGACTTGAGGAGCGCGAGGTGCGTGTTGAACCGCTGCTCGTCGCGGTTCCACGATCCCATGGTGCTGATGTTGTCGCTCATGATGTCCTGAAAACCCGGGGAAAACAGCATCCGCGCGTGCGCGGTGTAAAGCTTCACGGCGCGCACGTATCCGACCAGGGCGAATGTCGCGGCCAGAATGGAGACAAGAATGATGATATTCTTTCTTCTGACAAGCACGCCGACATACTGCATGATATCGAACGGCGCGTTGTCTTCGGTCGCCGTTGTTTCCGCGACGGCGGGCGCGGGCGGCGGTTTGACGCCCGGCGTCTCGAACGCGGCCGAGGCAATTTCCGCGCGCGCAGGGGCAGGTGTGGAGCCGGTCAACGGCGTTGGAGCCGGAGGCTGATCCGGAAAGGTTGCGGGGGGAGGTTCGGGAGCAAACCGGGGCGCCGTCTCGGTCGGCCGAGCGGCAGCGGTTTCGGGCGAACGCGGGAACATGCGCGGCCTCACCGGCGAAGGCGCGGGCGGTTCCGGGGTCGCAGGATCTGGTTCGTTGGAAACGGGCTCGCCGGAAGCGGCCTTGGCTTCGTTCAGCTTCTGGATAATGTCGCCCAGCCGGAACTTTCTTCTGTCCTTGTCTTTCATCACCCGTGCTTTCGCATGTCGTCGAGAATCATTTCGATGTCTTCTCTGTCGATTTCCGTGAGTTCCTGGGCGAACCCGTAGTTGAGCGCGAGTTTGCAGAGGCGGTTTATTTCCCGGGGAACTCCGCTTGTGGACCTGAAAATCATTTCGAGTGCGCTGCCGGTGAAGATGCCGAGGTTGTCGAGCCCGGCAATCCGGAGGCGGTGCTGGACATACTTGGCCGTGTTGTTGTAGTCGAGGGTGTTGAGATGAAACCGAAGGAAAATGCGCTGATCCACCTGGCGCAGCGACCGTATCTTTTCCCGCAGTTCCGGCTGTCCCACGAAGAAAATGGTGAGGTAATTCTGGGTTTCCGACGTGATGTTGGTGAGGTTTTTCACTTCGTCAAGCACCTTGTTGTCCATCTGCTGCGCTTCGTCGAAGATGAGGACCAGGTGGCGCTTTTGCTCGTACACTAGGGTTTCGAGTTGCTTCTTGAACATCGACACGAGAAGGTACTTGTCGTCCCGCGGCGGCCGGACTTCCGATGCGGGCCTTAAACCGCGGAACGGGGCCCGGTTGAGAATGTCGAAGAGGATGTCGAGAAACGAGAAATCGGAGTTTTCGAACCCTATCACTTCAAAATGCTGGTTGGGCAGGGAACTTTCGAACACGCTCTTGGTGATGGTCTTGCCGCACCCGACTTCGCCCGTGAGCAGCCCCATGTTCATGTTGCGGTCGTTTACAACATACAACATTCTGTCGAGGGCTTCCCGGTGGTCGTCGCTTTCGAAGAAGAACCGGGTGTTGCACAACTCTTCAAATGGTTTTTCGGAAAGTTTCCAGAATTTTAGATATCCCATTATTCTCTTGTCCTTATTATAGAAATTTTGGTGGGGGAAGTGTCCCCCTGGCCCCAAGCCTCCTCGTCGCGCTACGCACGCCTGCGGGGTCTTGGGGCACACCCCCTCTGCAGGTGGCCCCCGAGAGAGTTCCTGTGCGAAACAGAAACCTCTGCTGGGGGGCACCCAAATCTTTTTTTTAAGAATACTGTACACGGATATTCAAGTATCCGAAAGATACTTCCCTGCGGGTGCATACACCAAGAACGCGGCTTCGCGGCCTAGTGTTTGGAGAGCGAGTTTACGTAAATGAATATTTCAAGGGAGAGGACGATACAG
>DATFYJ010000389.1:0-3497 GCA_035315105.1 Chitinivibrionales bacterium | reverse complement strand
CCAGGGACAGGATGTCACCTACGATTTTGCCTTTAAGGGACTTATTCTAGATGGGGGGGCATACACCCTTCCCCCTACCGTGGAAACTGACCTTATTGAGTGGATCGGCGATTCCATAACCGACGGCTATATTGACTCCATGAGCGATGTGTCGGCTTATGCCTGGATATGCGCCGAGTCGCTTGCCTGCGAGCACACTCAAATTGCATATGTCGGTATCTCACTCGTTAACGGATACGGACAGCAACATACCACAGGAATGGCTACGCAATATTTCAAGCTGCAGGACATCAGTTACGGGGCATCCGTCAATTGGAACTTTTCGCTGTACACGCCCAAAGTCGTCGTTATAAATCTCGGCACCAACGACGGTGAGACCGGGACGCCGACGGATCTATACCAGAGCACGTATATTACTTTTCTGGACAGCATTCGTGCGAAATTTCCTAAAGTCAATATATTCGTCCTGGTACCCAACGCGGGATATATGAGAGCACAGGACTCGGCCGCATATCTTGCCCGGCTTGCAGCAGGCGACAGCGGAGTTCATTATCTAAATACAACCGGCTGGCTGACGAGCGCCTATCTGGAACCCGATGGGATACATCCCAACGAAAGCGGACATGCCAAGCTCGCCAGCCTGTTGGGGCCGTTTATCTCCCAGTATCTGACTCCCTCGCCCCCTGTTATAACCCCTGACGGCGGCACCTATTCCGATTCCGTGTGTGTCACGATGTCTGCGAAGAACGGGACGATACGGTATACACTCGATGGCTCAAGTCCGTCCAGGAATTCCACGCAATATGCCGCTCCACTCACCATAAAGACAACCACGACCGTAACGGCCCGCTCGTTCACCTCGAAGGACAGCAGCGCCACGGCGACAGGAACGTTCGTTATAATAACAAACGGTCAATTAGTGGTCCAATCAATTTCTCCATCCTCCGGAATAAATAACGCCCCGGTCCAGATAACCAATCTGAGTGGGTCTAATTTCCGCTCAGGCGCAACCGTGAAATTGATGAAAGCAGGGCAAGCCGACATCAATGCAACCAATGTATCGGTTATTTCTTCAACGCAGATCACCTGCACTATTGATATTACAAATGCCTCAACCGGCGCGTGGGATGTTGTTGTAATAAATCCCGACACAAAAAGCGGCACCCTCAGCCAGGGCTTTACCGTGTCTTCTCCGCCGCCGGTTCCGATATCCCCTGCCAACAACGCGACCAACGTCAGCCTGACCCCAACTTTGATATGGCACAAGGCTACAAACGACTCTCTTTACACGGTGCAACTTTCAGCTTCATCGGGATTTTCGCCGTTGCTGGTAAATAACAATCAAGTTTCCGATACCTCGTTCGCTTTATCGCCGTCCGTGCTGTCAAATAATGCTTCCTATTATTGGAAAGCGGCCAGTACCAAAAAAGGCGGCGAGATCACGGTTTTTTGCACGCCCTGGACCTTTACCACTGTTCCAGCCATTCCCGGCGTGCCGAACTGTCTTTCGCCCGCAGCAGGCGCAACAAATGTTGCCTTAACCGCTCCGCTCATCTGGAGCAAGGTGACAGGAGCAATTTCTTATCATGCTCAAATCGCAACGGATACCGGATTCGCTGCCGTCGTCAAGGACAGCGCCGGCCTCTCGGACACCACTCTTGCATGGACCGGATTTGCAAACAATACCCGCTATTTCTGGCGTGTGCAGGCGATAAACCCGGGCGGCGCAAGCGCCTGGTCCGTGGACAGCTTCACGACCATTGCACCGCAATCGGTCTTTGCCAACATAAGCTGGAACATGATCTCCTTTAACATTCAGCCGAAAGATTCCTCGTGCACCGCGATATTCGGCGGCCTGCGGGGCAATGTGCTTGTCAAGAACAACAGCGGGCAGGTCTACTGGCATGCCTACGGTATCAATACCATAGGAAACGTGGCAACCGGGCAGGGATACCAGCTCTACACGGACACGCTTGACACAATCGTGATACCGGGCAATCCCTACAATGTGGCAACGACGCCGATTTCGCTTGGTTCAGGATGGAACATGTTCGCCTATCTGCCGCAATCTTCCATGAACATCACGACCGCATTGGCAGGCATAACCTCCCAGATAATCATTGTGAAGAACAACAGCGGTCAGGTGTACTGGCCCGCATATTCGATAAACAACATCGGCACGATGAACCCGGGCCAAGGATACATGGGCTGCATGACCCAGGCTGTCGCGCTCACGTATCCGAACGCAGGCACGCCAAAGATGGCGGTGGTTGCTGATAAGACAATCGCGCTTCCTTTGGCAAAGCATTATGCGCTCAGCAAGAACACCGGCGCCAATGCCACCGTACTGGCGACAAAGGTGTTGCTAAATGGTAATCCTGCTCCGGACGGGGCCGAGGTGGCGGCCTATGACACCAAGGGCAATCTGGTGGGGTCGGGAGTCGTCATGAAGGGCGTGACTGCGTTCTCGGTTTGGGGCAAAGATCCCCGTACCAAGGTCAAGGACGGACTTACCGACGGGGAAGACATTACCCTGAAAGTGTGGGACGGATCCAAAGAGTATCCCCTGCAATTCAGCGGAACCCGGTCGAAGTCACTTGCAAAAATGGCCTACAGCGGGAACGCGGTGTTCCTTGGAAGCCTGTCGGTCCCGAGCTTCTATTTTATTAAGCAGTTTGCCTTGCATGGCACTTGCGCGGGTCCTAACGGTCAGGTAAAAATCATGTTTGACGTGCCGTATGATAACAAGGACATGCATAACGTGACAATCAATCTCTTTGCTGTGAGCGGACGTCTGGTGCACCAGATTGCATCAGGCGAGTACCCTGCGGGCCGTTACACGGTTTCGTTGAACGGCTCGACGATTAGTACCGGGATGTGTATCGTGCAGATGAAGGCTGAGAGCTTTGACAGCAAGGTGCGGTTAATGATTGTCAAATAAGGAAAACATTCCCTGCTCTCGCGTTTTTAAAGGAACCGGTTTTCCGAGAAAAACAGAATCAGTCCAAAAAACCCGGAGGATTTTGATGACGTTCTCAAATGTCGGAAGGGCTGTTACGCAGGGTGCGGCAATCATGTCCCTGATAATGGCCGGGACTATTTACAGCCAGACCCATTTTACTTTCACCTCAAATACAGGTAACAACATGACGGTGCTGGTCCAGGCATCGATCAATCCAACGGTGAATGGAGCGGCCATAGCCAATGGCGACGAAATTGGGGTATTCGACGGCAGTTTGTGCGTGGGCGCCAGCGTGTGGACGGGAAGCAACATTACCGTGACAGTCTGGGGAGCCTGCTTGATCCCCGCGATTGTGGGCGCCACAGTGGGCGATACACTCAGATACAGGATTTGGCACGTGTCAACGGCCCAAGAGATTCCTGCCACGGTTACCTATACATCAGGCGGACCGACATATTCTGTCAACGGAATGGCAATTCTATCGAGTCTGGTCGCAAACACCTGTTCGGTAACCTACAACGGCAATGGTAATACC
>DATFYJ010000388.1:0-4470 GCA_035315105.1 Chitinivibrionales bacterium | reverse complement strand
GCGACGACACCCGTATCTCGGTAGTGTTGCTGCCGCCCCGGATGCGCGACATGAACTCGCTGGTGCTGAACACGTTAAAGCCGGCAAGCCGCAAAATCCTGGGGATAAGCCGTTCTATGGTGTTGATCCCGAGGCCTGCAGGCCCGGCAAGCACGATGGAAACGTCGTCGCGGAAGACCGTGGTTGATGTCTCGTCCATGCCCGGCTCCCCATGTATTTTATTGCATGCAACCAAGACCAAAATAAATTACGTTGTACCGTGAAACGGATTCAAAGAAAATGGAGGCCGTCATGATTCCACTCGTGCTGCTCCGCCACGGCGAAAGCGTCTGGAACAGGGAGAACAGGTTTACGGGCTGGACCGATGTTGATTTATCGGAAAATGGGAGGGACGAGGCGGCAATTGCGACGCAGCGGCTCAAGGCGGGCGGGTTCTCGTTCGATGTCGCCTACACGTCGGTCCTCAAGCGCGCGGTCCGCACCCTGTGGATCGTTCTCGACGGGCTCGACCTCATGTGGATTCCCGTGTACAGGTCCTGGCGGCTCAACGAGCGGCACTACGGCGGCCTGCAGGGCCTTAACAAGGCGGAAATGGCGGCCCAGTACGGGGAGGAGCAGGTGCATATGTGGCGCCGAAGCTACGACGTGCGGCCGCCCGAGCTTGCCGAAAGCGATCCGCGGTTTCCGGCGGCCGATCCCCGGTACCGGGACCTTGCTGGCCGCGATATCCCGAAAGCCGAGTGCCTCAAGGACACGGTTGCAAGGGTGATGCCATACTGGACCGGGGAAATCGCGCCTAACGTCGCCTCGGGAAGGCGCGTCATCATCGCGGCGCACGGCAACAGCCTCCGGGCGCTTGTCAAGCACCTTGACAACGTATCGGACATCGACATCGTGTCGCTGAACATACCCACGGGCATTCCGCTGGTCTACGAGCTCGACGATGGACTGCGGCCGCTGCGGCATTACTACCTCGCCGGGGCCGACGAACTGGAGCAGGCGATGAACGCGGTGAAGAACCAGGGTAAGGCGGCGAGTGCGGGCGGTTAGGGGTTGCTTCTGTCAATTTTTCTGAGGGCCTCGTGCTGCTGCTGCCGCAGCCGGATGAACCCTGTGAGGCCGATGCAGATCCACAGCCAGGCCACGGCGCAGAGCAGTTCCTCGAAAAATTCGAGTCCGCCGTGGAGCCCGCAGAGAAAACCGCTTGCCACCACCGAAACCGCCATCACGCCGAAGGCGACGAGAACCGATATGGCCGAAAGCAGCTGTTTTGTGGGCAGCACTGCGAAATAGGCGAGCATGCCGAACATGGCGACCGGGACGACGACATTGTCGTAGGCAAGCAGGTAGGCAAGCCTCACCGACATGTGGGTCGACACGAACACGCCGTATCCTCTGTTGAGATAGTCGACCAGGGCATTGAGGGTTTCGCCGCCTGCGAGCGAAAACACAAGGATGAAGGAGTACAGCTTCTTGTTGACAAAAAAGAATACGACGGCGGCCGCGAGTCCCGCGGCCGCCGACAGCGCCGACCCGAACTTTGCAATTGCGAGAAGAATGAGGCTCTGCCGCGGACTGAGCCAGTTGTAGATCGCGGCCGAGGTCACTTCCCCCAACCTCACCATCGGGTCGTATTCCGCAATTCCGTGTGTGGCGGTTGACACGAATATCACCATGAAAACGGTGATGGAAAGGCCCACGGCGAACAGAACGGTCACTGCAAGGCGCGAAAGATGCGGCATTCCATCCCGTACCGAAATGAGCGGTGAGCCGTACAAAAGCCGCCGCATAAAGCGTAGCGCGGCCGGCGGACGGGCGCCGGGTTCCCACGGCGACGAGGTCGCGGTCATCCAGCGCCGCACATACCAGCCCGTGCCGATAAGGGCCAGGCCGAACAGCGCGCCCCAGCCGAAGATGCGGGCCATGCCTTCTATTTCGTCAACATTCTGGCCGAACTTGTAGCCGATCAGGCCGAAGATGGTCGCCCACAATCCCCCTCCCAGCGCGTTGAAGACCGTGAACGACAGGTACGGCATGCGGCTGATGCCGGCGAACATCGCCGAATAGGTCCGTAGCACGCTCACAAAACGGCCGAAGAAAACCGTGAGGGCTCCGTGCTTTACAAAAAAGCCTTCAAGGGTCTTCATTTTTTTCTGGTTGAGCCCGACGTATTTGCCCCACCGCTCGACGAACCCGCGGCCCAGAAGCCGGCCCAGCCAGTAGCCGCCCGCATTGCCCAGAATGCCGGCGGCCGTGGCGGTGATAATCACTGCCGCAATGGAGAGCTTTCCCGCGCCGGCGAATCCCGCGGCGACTAGCAATGCCGTCTCGCCCGGAATGGGAAACCCGGCGCATTCGAGCAGAATAAATACCGCGACGATGACATAGCCGAAGTTGGTGACGAGGTGGGTGATCGTTTCAAGCATAGCAGGACCCGTTTACGCACTACAGCGACGCGCGGCTTGGACATTCCAAAATACTCCATTGTCCTCCGCCTGATGAAGCAGTTGTTAAGGGTCGCGCAGAATTCGTGCGGATGAAAAGATGCGCGGCGAATAATCCATGGCTGTGTCGCGATGTTGTTGGCGTGATGCGATGTCATGCGCTTGCATAAAAGAAAGGGGCGTTTCTTCAACCGAAGAAACGCCCCGTGCCGAGGGATGCATGCCTCTTTATCAGGTCTTCTTCACTTCGGCAATGCCGTCCCCGATTCTAAACAGCGCATACACCGCAGACCCCGGCAAGCCTGCAACCAGCACAATGGCGATCCACAGCCCGTTGAACCTGGAGCGCTTGGCCATGTCGAGGCCCACGAGAATCGTTAAAAGGATGTTGACAAGCACCATTGCCAGAAGCGCGGCATGGAAAAGCTTGTGCGCCTTTACCATGAAGTGCGGATGCATTCCGGCAGGCCCGTTAAACCGCCACCCTGGTCCGTTCTGGAACATGGGATTGAACCCGGGGCCGGCCATGGGGCCGTCCCACCGCCGGCCCGGCCACTGGCCCTGCTGCATGCAGCAGCCCTTACCGGCCATTGCCGGGCACATCTTTGAGCCCGGGCCCTGCATGGAATCGCGAGATTGTGCCGGAGCTAGCGGCGGATTCACTTCCGCCGCGGTAATACCCACACCAGCAGCAACAACGAGCACGAGAAACATACTGGCTTTGTGCATAATCACCCTCCTGGTTGATTTGAAGGTTTGAACATTCGATTCCGCTATTTGCGCTTCATCCTTTAGACAACCGCACTATGGTGATTGTTTCATGAGACAGCGTCTGCGGGCGGTGTATTCATCACCCGTTGCAAAAAATGGCATTCTCACGAAAGAAGAATTACTTCCCATTATTGCAAATTTGCCAATTACTGCCTCTGCATCCTGCTAAGGTAGCACCGTTTTATCACCCAGCCGGTGATCACGGCACAGGCACGATTGTGGTGCCTATCCGCGTCGAATCCGCATTTACCCAGGAATGCGGTGTGCATTGGGTAATGCGTCCCGCATGGTTCGCGCCGTCTGGGTGCACTTGTTTCAGCATGAATTTCTTACTTTCCTTGCCTGGCATGATGGTTGCATTATTATTCCGATCTCTTGAGGTGGCTGAATTCAGACAAATTTTATGTAATCAAAATGTAACTTGTTTTGGCTGTTGCACAAATTCATATTGTATCATCCCCATTCGGCATAAAAGGACGATCTCTACTGCACAGCCGCTCTTATCACCTCATGCCGTAAGGACTAGACTGGACCTATTATGTTGACCGGAAAGACTGCTATCATTTTTGATGCCTGCATGGGATTTTATTCCGAGGAATATTTCCGGGAAATGCTCGTTTTGGAGCGCAAGCGGAGCGAACGTTCAAAGAAGCCGTTTCTGTTCGTAACCATCGAGATCAACCCCGAATACAAAATCCACCGTGACATTCGGTTTTCCAGAAGAATGCAGAAATTCATCATGAATGCCACAAGAGAGATCGATATCAAGGGATGGCTGGAGCGGCACCGCACCATGGGACTGATCTACAACGAATACAACCCGGACTTTACTGAAACGATCCTGACAAAGATCCGCACCGCAATCGAAGACAGCTTTGGCCCCGAACTTTCAAAGGGCATGGCGCTTTCGTGGTCCCTGTTTCCGGAAGAAGAAGCCGATGACCATGCGGATGACTCCGTGGCCGACCCGCGCTTGTATCCTCGCCCGTCAAAGCGGATCGACGCGAACAAATTTTCTCGGTGCGCCAAACGATGCATCGATATTGCCGGCAGCCTCGTCGGCATTATTCTCCTGTCACCGGTGTTGGTTTTCACTGCAATCGCGGTTAAGCTGTCATCCAAGGGACCGGTGTTCTTCACGCAAAAACGGGTGGGCCAGGGCGGCCGGCTGTTCACCTTTATCAAGTTCCGGTCGATGCGCGTGTCGCAGGATTGCTCGGCACACAAGGAATTTATCAAGCAGTTCATACAGAAC
>DATFYJ010000387.1:0-2942 GCA_035315105.1 Chitinivibrionales bacterium | reverse complement strand
ATCGACGTCGGAAAAAACGCGGGGATTCTTCCCTACATGCCGGTGATGACGAGCCGCGGTGTTGCGGGCAAGGTGGTCCAGGTGATGGGCCGCATGAGTCTGGTCCAATTGCTTGTCGACCCGGCGAACCGGACAAGCGTCATGATCGGCCGCACCCGGGAAATCGGCATCCTCGAGACCACCAACGGCAGCGAATTCTCCATCATGTTCCGCGCACACGCCGACGTGGCCGTGGGTGACACCATCATCACCTCGGGCCTCGGCGGCATCTACCCCAAAGGCCTGCTTGCAGGAACCGTGACAAAACTCGAAGAGGGCCGCGACCCGATTTTCAAGAAGGCGTTTGTGAGGCTTGAAGTCACCCTTGACCGCATTGAGGAAGTGTTTGTGATCAAACTGCCGCCCCAATGGGCGGCATTCAGGGACGAACTTGATTCCCTCGAGAACCCCCGATGATGTCGCACGCAGTCAAGTGGCTCATTGTGTTCGCGCTCTCGCTCGTGCTGCAGACGTCGTTCGTGCCTGTTATTTCCATTGCCGGGATAGGGCCGGACCTGCCCATTATCGCCCTCTTTTTCTTCTCCATCAAGTACGGCATGATGCCCGGCATCTTTGTCGGGTTTTTCCTGGGCCTGGGCCTCGACCTGTACTCGCCCTCGCTGCTCGGGCAGAACGCGCTCGCCGCCACGATGACCGGCGCGTTTATCGGGTTTTTCAACGAGCGGACGATGCGGAGCGACGCGCTCATCAAGAGCGCCCTGATGCTGGTCGCCTTCATCATCCACGACACAATTTTCCTTTTTGTCCAGATACTCAAGCTCGGCGGCCCCCTGTCCGTCGTGTTCGGCGGGCTGTTTCTCCATTGCCTTCCCCGCGCCCTGTATTCCATCGCCGTCGCGGGCCTGTGGTACGTGTGGGACATGCTGCCCAAGCCCCGTTCAAGGAACTGAGCGTTTCTTATGCCCATACGGTCGCACTTTCAGGACGACCAGCAGGAACGGACGGCGAAGAGCCTCCGGCTCAGCATCGTGGTGGCTGCGCTGTTTTTCATCCTTATCGCCCGGCTCTTCTATCTTCAGGTGGTCCAGGCGCAGGTTAACATCCGGCTTTCCAGGGAAAACGGAATGCAGTTGCGGGTGATCAAGGCGCCGCGCGGTCTTGTCCTGGACCGAAACGGCCAGGTGCTCGCCCGCAACAGGCCGTCCTATTCCATCTGCGTGCTTCCGTACAAAGTCAAGAAGCGCTCCGAAATCGTGAAGAACCTGATGAAGATCCGGGATTCGCGCGGCATCGCCGTGTTCGACAGTACCGAGCTGGTACAGGCCATGCGGGACGCGCAGCGACGGAGGTTCGACCCCGCGCGGCTCAAGGAGGACGTGTCCATGGAACTCGTCTCCATTGTCGAGGAGCATTCCATGGAGCTGCCCGGCATCACCGTGGAGACCGAATCGCGCCGGGAATATCCGATGGGAAGCAAGGCGTTCCACGTGCTCGGCTACATGAGCGAAATTCCCGAAACGCAATTTGATTCCCTCAAGAACCTCGGCTACCATTTCGGGGACCAGATGGGCAAGGCCGGCATCGAGCGCCAGTACGAAGACATATTCCGCGGCCGGGACGGTCAGGAATACATCGAGGTGAACGCATACGGCAAGAGCCTCGGCCCCATCAAGGACATGCCCCGCACCGAACCCGTGCCCGGCGGCAATGTCTATCTCACCATCAATGCGGCGCTGCAGACGATTGCGGTCGACTCGTTTCCCGATACCCTCAAAGGAGCGGTCGTAGCGCTTGACCCGCGTAACGGCGAGGTGCTTGCCATGACGTCATGCCCCTCGGCGGACCCGAACATCTTCTCCGCCGCCGCCTCAGAACGCTCAAAGAACTGGGCATCGATCGCGCTGGACCCGAATCTTCCGCTCAACAACCGCGCAATCGCCGGCACCTACCCTCCCGGTTCGACATTCAAGCTTGTCACGGCCGCGGCGGGACTTGTAAGCGGAAAGATCACGGGAACATCCCGAATGCCGGCTCCGTGCCGCGGGGCATTCAGGTTCGGCAGCCGCATCGCCCATTGCTGGGACCTTCGGGGCCACGGCAGCCTCGATCTCGTGGGAGCGGTGAAGCAGTCGTGCGACATTTACTTCTACCAACTGGGCCTGCGGCTGGGCGACAGGATCATCAACAAGGCAGCCGACACGTACGGACTTGGCCAGGTCACGGGCATAGACATTTTCGGCGAAAAATCCGGGTGGCTGTCTGGGGAAGAGGAGTACAACCGCCGCTTTGCCTCGCGGGGCTGGGTGTGGACGCAGGGACTCAACATGGACATGGCGATCGGCCAGACGCAGCTGGTCACGCCGCTGCAGCTTGCCGTGCTGGCCGGTGCGCTTGGAAACTGCAAATTCATATACCGTCCGTACCTCATGAAAGAGGTGCGCGCAAGCGACGGAACAATCATTCTTCAGCAGAATTCCACTGTGTCAAGAACGCTCAATCTGGACTCTGTGATTGTTGCCACGCTGCACAAGTCCCTCATCGAGGTGCTCGCGGCGGGCGGCACGGGCGGCCGCGCCGCGGTCCGCAACGTCGAAGTTGGGGGAAAGACGGGGAGCGCGCAGAACCCGCAGGGCGAAAAGACGCACGCTCTTTTCATCGGGTGCGCGCCGGCCGACGATCCGGTGATCGCCGTCTCGGCGGTTGCGGAAAACGCGGGTCACGGCGGCACCGTCGCCGCACCCATTGCCGGAGCGGTGCTGCGCTATTTTTTCAGCCACGACCCGGAGGGAAAGAGGATCGCCGACTCGTGCGCGCAGACCGCGCTTGCCGATAAGCGCAAGCCAAGGCCGGGGGATTGACAGGCACGTAATGTTCGAAATACGAAAGAAGACGGAATTTGATGTGGCGCTCGTGATGGCGGCCATGGCGCTGTGGATCGTGGG
>DATFYJ010000386.1:0-2665 GCA_035315105.1 Chitinivibrionales bacterium | reverse complement strand
CGGCCGCGGAACACGATGGTGGCCTTCACCCGGTCGCCCCGGAACAGGAACTTGCGCGCGTGGTCCATCTTAAAGCTGTAGTCGTGGTCCTCGATTTTCGGGTGCATCTTGATTTCCTTGAGATGCGACACGTGCTGCTTCTTCTTTGCTTCCTTTTGCTTCTTCGACTTTTCATACTTGAATTTTCCGTAGTCCATGATCCTGCAGACGGGCGGTTCGGCGTTCGGAGCCACTTCCACAAGATCGAGACCTTCGAGTGTTGCGCGTTCCCTCGCTTCGATGATCGGCAGGATGCCGAGGGCCTCCCCGGTGCTTGACACGACGCGCACGCGCGGCACTCTAATTTCCTCATTGACATGAGGCATGTCCTTGTCCTGTCGTGGCGGCAGAAATCTGTTGATAAATTCCTCCTTCTGTTACGGGTTATGGAACGCCCGGTAATCAGGACGGTTTTTTCGCCTCGGCTGCGATGGCCGAGACAAACGATTCCAGGGAACGGGCCCCCTGGTCGCCGTCCTTGTGGCGCCGGACCGATACGGTTTTCGCTTCCGCTTCCTTTTCTCCGACAACTGCCATGTACGGAATTTTCTTTGTCTCCGCGTCGCGGATCTTGTAGCCCATTTTTTCCGACCGGTCGTCGAGCTCGACGCGGATGCCCGCCGCGGAACATGCATGGTACACCTGTTGTGCGTAGGCCATTGACTTGTCGGAAATCGGGATCACCTTCGCCTGCACGGGCGCGAGCCACACGGGCAGCGCGCCCGCGTAATGTTCGAGCATGATGCCGATAAATCGCTCCATGGAGCCGAAGAGCGCGCGATGGATCATCACCGGCCGCTTCTTCGTGCCGTCGGCATCGGCGTACTCGAGTTCGAACCGCTCGGGCATCTGGAAATCAAGCTGTACCGTGCCGCATTGCCAGCTGCGGCTGAGGCAGTCCTTAATATGAAAATCGATCTTGGGGCCGTAGAACGCGCCGTCGCCCGGGTTTATCTTGTAGGCGCATTTCTTGGCGTCGAGCACGTTTTTCAAGGCGGTCTCGGCCCTGTCCCACAGTTCGGGCGCGCCCATGAATTTTTCCGGACGGGTGGACAGTTCCATTGCAAAATCGGAAAATCCGAAGGTGCGGTACATGGCCGTGATAGAGTCGATCACCTCCGTGATCTGCGGCTCGATCTGGTGGGGCAGGCAGAAGATGTGAGCGTCGTCCTGGGTAAACTGCCGCACGCGGAACAGACCGTGCAGCACGCCCGCTTTCTCGTGGCGGTGCACCAGGCCGAATTCGCAGTACTTGATGGGGAATTCCCGGTACGAATGCGCGCTGTTCTTGTAAATGAGCAGGCCGCCAGGGCAATTCATGGGCTTGACGGCGTGCGTGATCTCGTCGATGGTAGTGAAGTACATGTTTTCGCGGTACTTGTCCCAGTGCCCGCTCCGGTGCCACAACTCCTCGTTGAGGATCATGGGCGTCTTTACTTCCTGGTATCCCGCCGCAACGTGCATTGCGCGCGAGTAGTCCATGATGGTGTTGTACAGGACCATGCCGCGGCCGTGCCAGAACGGGAACCCGGCGCCCTCGGCATGAAACGAAAACAGATCGAGGTCCTTTCCCAGCCTGCGGTGATCCCGCTTCTGCGCCTCTTCGATCATGGTGATGTATTCGTCAAGCTGCGACTGCTTGGGGAACGATATGCCGTACAGCCGCGTGAGCATCTTGTTCTTTTCGCTGCCGCGCCAGTAGGCACCCGCGATGCTCAGAAGCTTGACGGCCCGGATGTAGCCCGTGTCGGGCACATGCGGCCCGCGGCACAGGTCCTGCCATTCCCCCTGGCTGTACAGCGTTGGTTCGCCCTGAATGTCGTTGAGCAATTCGAGTTTGTAGGGCTCGTTTCTGCCCGTGAAATATTTCTCCGCATCGGCCTTTGAAACCGCGTGCCGGACGATGGGCGTCTTCTTCGCAACGATTTCCTTCATTTTCGCCTCGATGGCGGGAAGATCGTCCGGGTTGATGGGCTTGTCGGTGTCGAAATCGTAGTAAAATCCGTTGTCGATGGCCGGGCCGATGGCGATCTTTGCAGAGGGGAAAATCGCCTGCACCGCCTGGGCCATAATGTGCGAGGAAGAATGCCAGAACACCGACTTGCCCTCGACTGAGTCGAACGTGATTATCTCAACCGAATCGTTGTCGTGGAGCGGCGCGCCCAGGTCCGCCAGGATGTTGTTGACTTTTGCGGCAAGAGCTTCCTTGGCAAGACGCGGAGATATGGCGGCAGCGAGATGGGCGGCAGTGGCGCCGTCGGGCAGCGTCTTGAGATTTTTGTCGGGCAGAACAATATTCATTCGATTCCCTGTCTTGAAGCGCACCCGGGCGCCTGTTGAACGTGTTCCTCTTCCCTTTACAAATACTTTTCCGGGGGATCCGTAAAAGCGGTGGAGGAGCAGGGATACATGGGCGATGTTGGGATCGAACCAACGACCTCTTGCATGTCAAGCAAGCACTCTAACCATCTGAGCTAATCGCCCGGACCGTGCGGCTGCCCGGGGCGGAGTAAATTGCTCCGGATGCCTATGTAACTACATTCCCCTCAAAGGGTTCCCGAACGACAATCGTACAAAATACCACAGTACCCCTCGCAAAGTCAATGTTCCAGGACAATAAAAAAGA
>DATFYJ010000385.1:0-4525 GCA_035315105.1 Chitinivibrionales bacterium | reverse complement strand
CGGGGGGGTCTGTTCCCTTTCGTCTATGGAAACCAGCCAGGTGAAATCGGGCAGCCGCTGGCACATGATTTCCATGAGCCGCACCCATTTTTCCCTGTTGACGTTGATTCGCTCAAGCGCCATGATTTTTTCCTGGATCACTGCCCGGTCCGCCTTGAGTTTTGTAATTTGTTCTTTTATATAGTTGTTGACCCTTATCTGGCTCTCAACATTTGCGATTTCATTCTTGCGTTGCACGATCTGCGCGTTGAGGCCGAAGGTATAGCCGGCGACCAGGGCAAAAATGATGAGCAGGCCGAGGACCGGATAGAATATCTCTCTCGAAAGGCGGATTCCCTTTTTGTGAACTCGGTACTCGGCAGGGAGTAGGTTTATTTCTACGCGTTCTATCATCAGTCGGCCACCTTCCGTAGACCAAGGCCGACGGCCACCGTAAAGAGCGCAGAAAACTTTCTCGGATCAAAGCCCCCGAATCTGGCCTGATCGTACTCGAGGCAGGCTATGGGGTTGGAAATCTGCACCGTGGTCTGGTGGCGCTTTTCCAGGATCGAGGCGATGTTGGGAATGTACGCGCCGCCGCCGCTTAGGACAATCTTATTAATCACATCGCTCTTCTCGGAGGTCTTGAAATATGAGAAGGCAAGATCTATTCCGGTGGAAAGCTCCTCGGAAGCATAGTCGAGGCTTTGACGCAGGGAATTCGTATCGAGCGTCTGGTTGGTGCGCCCCTTGAGGATGTTGATGGCTTCTTCGGCTCCAACGCCCAGATTCCGCTGGAGCGTCTTGGCGTAAAAATCGCATGCGGTGGAGATGTCGCGGGACGAATGGTACACACCGTCCTTGATGAAGGTGACGTTGGTGAGATTGTGTCCTATGTTTACAAGCGCAACAATGCCGGTTTCCGGATTGCTCCCGCTTTCGAGCGCGAAGCAGTTGTTCATTGCAAACGAGACCACGTCGACAATAATAGGCTTGAGACCCGCTTCATACAACAGATCGATGTAATTCTGCATGATTTGGTTCTTGGCGGCAACGAGGAGCACCTCTGCCTCGCCTGTTTCCGCCTTGCGATGGAGAATCTTGTAGTCAAGCGTTATGTCGTCCACGTCAAAGGGGCTGCGCTGGCCGGCCTCCCACAGAATCATCTCCTCCGCATTTTCATTCGGATCTATCTTGAACGTCACTTTGTCGGAAATGATTCCGTGCCCTGACATCGAAATGGCGACTTCAACAATCGACGGATCGCAGTTGTTGATGAGCGTCGTTATATTGTCGATAAGGGCATCACGGTTCTTTATCTCGCTGCCCTCGATGGTGCCGGGAGGAAGTTCCCGTATCCCGGCCGCCAGGAGATGGTATCCGTCTTTTTTATGGAGGATCTTAACGAGCTTGAGGGAATGGTTGCCGAGGTCCAGTCCCGCGGTGCTGTTTTCACCTCTAAATCTTTGGAGTATATTCATATTTGTTACTGCCCTAAAAATAGCTTATTACACCGAATCACTTAAGAACTAAAATGAGGCAATCCTCCTAACTTTCAATATTTTTCGGGGTTACCTATCTAATATCTACCAAGTTTTCAAAAAATTGTCAAGAAAAAAATCATTAAAAAAACAAAAAAAAATGGATACACCATATATCATCACCTCAGGGCAGCCGCCCACAATATGTTGTAGCCTCCGCGGTGACAATTTCCGGTTCGAAAGCGACAACCGGCATGATGTTAACAAATGGGAATCGGAAAAACCGCCTGAAGGTCGGGCTGCCGAAGGGACAATGTGCATTAAAAACGACGCACTGCGCGCAGGCTACTTGACGCTTTGCCGGACCCACCCCGAATCGGTGAGATGCAGAACACACTCCTGTTTCCTCAGCACGGATCCGATGTGCCCAATTGATTCGATATCGAGTAACGACGCCCCCCCGCTTCCCCGGACTTTCGCGGTGGCGGAAAACCACCCGCCTTCGTAGTCAGTGCGAGGCAATTCTCCTGTCCACGAGGGATTTTCTTTCAGGTGAGCGAGCGCCTGCAAGAGACCGTATTCGCAGATTTCCGAAGCCTTCCGGTTAAGAACCGCCTCGTCGGACTGACCGCTTATGAGAAACCAGGATATGGCCGCGGCAACCACTGCCAGTGAGGCGACGATCAGGACAATCCGGACGCCCACGCCCCCATTCTGCTTGAGAAGAAGTCTATCCCCTTGCTGCCCGGACATTCTTGTAGCTATCCCCTATTTATGGTAAGGATGGTTCCGTAATATAGTAAATGCCCTGTAAACCTGTTCGAGGAGAACCGCAAGAGCAAGCTTATGCGTAAAGGTGAGCGGCGACAGGCTTATCACTTCCGCGCAGGACTGCTTGAACCGGGGGGAAAGCCCGTACGGGCCTCCGAGCACAAACGTGATCGGCCTTCCGCTCTGCATTTTTCCGGAAAGCCATTTTGCAAAAACCGCACTGCCGGGAAGGCATTTTCCCTCTTCGGAAAGTGCCACGCACACTGAATTCGGATGAATTCTGGCACGGGCCATTTTCGCTTCGACCTCAAGCAGTTCGTGTTTCGGAAACGAAGAGCCGCCCGGCGACCTCAGGTAGGTCACCGCGACCCGTGCATAGGGTCTGCACAGTTTGCAGTACCTCTCTATTTCCTCGTCCAAGGGGTCGCCTTTCCTGCAAAAGGCGACGATGTCGATTGAAAAGGACACGTTGATACTCTTCAGTTGCAGCCAACCGAACGTTCAGACTTTTTGTGAGGCCGGGCGATGCAGACCGGACGTTGATTCCTTGCTCGGGAGCTCCACTTCGCTTATGGTGGTTTGCTCCATCCCGTGCGCCCCGCGGGTGATCATGGTGGTCCCTATCGGCTTCCTGAGGGAAAGCACGTTTTCCTTCTCAAGCTTCCGAAACAGCGTCTGGATGATGCCGAGCGCCATCCGGGAAAGGTCGCCCACCGCACGGTTCCTGTGACACCTCGTTCCCATGTCCACCTGGACAAAATGAGAAAGACCGAAGGCGCGGTTGATGTCGAATATCATGCCGATCTCAACGCCGTATCCTGAGGAAAAGGGAATTGTTTCCACCGGCTTCCGGCGGAATGCATACTCTCCAGACAGAGGTTGGTAAATGGCGGCGAGCTGGGGCATAAATGCGCACAACAGGGGACGCACGAGAATCTCGGTGACCCTGCCCCCGTAGTTTTCAAACGTCTGATCGTTGAGCACAAGTGGTCTGTCGTAGAATGCTTTTGCAAAGATGATGTCGGGATCGACGAGAAACGGCCCGACAAGCCCATACACCAAATGCGACTGAAAATTGCGAATGTCCGCGTCGACGCACACGATAACGTCACCGGTCGCGACAAATTGCGCCTTCCAGAGCGCGCTCCCCTTGCCGGGGGGAACGTGATGATCCGGTGCAACGTCCCGAACATTGTATACCGTCGCGCCGGCATCGCGGGCGATGCGGGCTGTGCCGTCCGACGAATCGCTGTCCATCACGATGATCTCGTCGAGCAGAGGAACGTCTTCCTGGAGATCTTGTTTCACCTTGAGAAGGATGGCACCTAGGGTCGCGGCCTCGTTGAACGTGGGAATAACGAGGCTTACCGTGGTGCGGGAGGCTTGTTTTTTCTTCGCCAGCGACGAAAGTGGAAGAAAGTCTTTGTGGTGGAATTCTCGGATCATGAGCCGGGCTGCAGCGCCTTTCTGCGGTAAAAAGCGAGGGTAGTAATATACATATTGACACATAATTCTTCTATGTTATATATTACGAGGCGCTATTCGGAGCCAAAACATTCATTTTCGACGGAGCGCGTGAATCGAATGAAAACAGTCGTCGTAAACACCAATGATATCAGCCATGACTGGTATGTGGTTGATGCCGCGAACAAGGTTGTGGGCCGCCTCGCATCGGTTCTCGCCCAGGTTCTCATGGGAAAAAACAAGGTCGCCTATTCGCCCAACCAGGACCATGGAGACCACGTTATCGTAATCAATTCCGACAAGGCAAGGTTTACCGGCACAAAACCGGAACTTAAGGTCTATTTCCGCCATTCCATGTATCCAGGCGGGAAAAGAGAACGGCCGCTTAAGCAGCAGATGAAACAGGATTCAACCCAGGTAATTATTCATGCGGTGCGGGGCATGATCCCGAAAAACAAACTCGGCAGGTCCATTATCCGGAAACTGCACGTGTACAGGACCGCGGCGCATCCCCACACCGCTCAAAAACCCAAAGAACTTCCCCTTTAGAAACCGATTACTTTAATTCAATATTAAGGAGATCCCTGCTTTGGAAAACATGTTCTCCGCCACCGGAAAGAGAAAGACAGCCATAGCCAGCGTCGTTCTCAAGCCGGGAAAAGGCGAAAGAGTTGTCAACGGCATTCCCATCAAGGAGTATCTCAAGAGCGAAGTTCTCATGCTCGATGTCGAGCAGCCGTTCGAGTTGCTCGCGGTGGGGACCTCATACGACATGGTTGCGCATGTGCTGGGCGGCGGCTTGAGCGGTCAGGCCGGCGCGATCAGGCTGG
>DATFYJ010000384.1:0-2509 GCA_035315105.1 Chitinivibrionales bacterium | reverse complement strand
CGCTAAGGCCGAGGCATCCTTTGTCATGGAAAGAAATGGAGGGTGTGCCTGGGTTGATGAGAACCAGATTGGTGTGCTTCAAGGCCCGGGGTGTGATGCACACATCTGCCGGCTTATATCATAAATAATGATCTTGACAATGTTAAGAATTTGATATAAACTTTATCCGGAGTCTTGAACTGTAGCGGAGCTGTGATGCTCATGAAGGGAGGTTCTCATGTTGCATGGTTCCTACGCCATGCAAATGCGACAGTGAGTCGTTCCAAGAAAAGCTACCGTGAAGGGCTGTCTATGAGATATTTACTTTTCAAAACAAAGGGATTCACGCTGGTCGAACTCATGGTTGTGATTGTTATCATCGGGATTCTTGCTGCAGTTGCAATTCCAAAGTTCATGGATGCAGCCCAGAAGGCCAAAGCGTCTGAATTTCCGACACAGTTGTCAGGTATATACAGCGGCCAGTTGGCATATCAGGCCCAGGGTACCGGCTTTCTAACGTCGTTGCAGGCCCTGAAAGATTCCGCGTATGTTGATGTTTCCTCCTCAAGCAGATGGTTCGCCTATGCAATGCCTAGTGCCAGCGCCACTTCTTTTACGGCCGTGGCAACAGTGCAGAGCCCTGGATTTGGAACTGCAACGACATCAGACTATGGCCAAATCGATCAAACCAATTCGAAATACTGCACTACAAATTTGCAGAGATACTGCCCGAGTTGGCGGTAACAACAGTTAGAGAGTTTGAAGCAAAAACCCCGGCCTCGAAGGAGACGGGGTTTTTTGTTGGTGTTGGGGCAGGACGTGGAATCGATGCGTGTTTCGGGATCAGCAAAGTCTTTCGTTGCGGGAAAGGAGACGCCTCGGTGTGGATGTAGAATCGGCAGAATGATATATATTACGTTATGATGGAGGTTGGCCGCAAACCGCTCTGCATGGAAATTAGTGTCTTGTGCGATTTTTTCAATAATCTGAGAAGAATGAGGCCTGTTTCCTTGTGCGTAATTGTCGGAAAATAAGCCGTAACCGAGAGCGCGCCGCATTGCCCTATGTCAAGGAGAATCCCATGTGTTCACGTCGTTGTGCCGGCATTGTGCCGTTCATGCTGCTGGCGTTCGCTCTGTCGAAGGTGACGGCGGGAACCGCGGACGATCTTATCACCCTTGCAAAATCGGGGGTCGATGAGGAGGTGGTAAAGGCATATATTGAAAATTCCGCCACTCCGTTCGCCTTGACATCTGCGGATATCGTGACCCTCAAGGACCTGGGCGTCTTCTCAAAAGTGATTGTTGAAGCACTCAAACACGATCAGCCGAACGATTCCCTGTTGAAAGCCGACTCCTCGAGCACGTATCCCGAATCGACTGCTGCATTGCCGGGTCCCGCGGCGGTTTCACCGGTAACGGCTCCGCCTCCTGATGAGCAGAATATTTCATTTTTCTACTCGGCGTTGTACCCCTATGGAACCTGGATAAATGTCGATGGAAGTTGGTGCTGGCAGCCCAATGCGACGGCCATCGATGAGGACTGGGCTCCCTATTGCAATCACGGGCGCTGGGTCTGGACAGACTATGGATGGAGCTGGGGTTCCAACTACACCTGGGGATGGGCGCCGTTTCATTATGGCCGATGGTTCCGCCGGGACCCCTATGGGTGGCTTTGGCTGCCGGACAATGAATGGGGCCCCGCGTGGGTCGTCTGGAGATCGGGCCCCGATTACTGCGGGTGGGCGCCGCTGCCGCCGCGTTCACGGTTCGTGGCCGGGCGGGGCTTCTTCTTTGGAGAAACCCTGGTGGGGGATGATTTCGAATTCGGGCTGTCATCCGGAGATTTCTTCTTTGTGCCGATGGAACATTTTCACGACCGCCACCTGTTCGCCAATGTCGTGCCGCCGTCCCATGCCGAGGGCATCTACGCGAAGACTGCGCCGGAAAGGAAGAGTCTCTCTATTGTTAACAATCATCTTGTCAATGTCGGGGTCCCGGTGGCGGCCGTGGAGAAGGCAACCAAGACGCGCATTGCTCCGGTTGCGCTCACCGAGGAGCATCTGCGGCCGGGCGAGTCGATTCGCGCCACCGCGTTGAGCGGAAACAAGTTGGTGATCTACGAGCCTACTTTGGCGGCGGCGGCACCGGAAAGCCCGGCGGCGGTGAGGGAACGGTTTACCAAGACCTCATCAAGCTTTGGAAAGATAATCACCCCGCATACAAGTCCGCAGTCGTGGGAAACGCTGCAGAACGGTCAGCGGGATGCCGCAGAAAAAGCCGCGAAAAAGCAAAACGCAGTCGCTCAAGCGGCGCAGACCGAAACGACCCGGCTCAATGTGCAAGTACAAAAAGAAACCGATCAATCGAAACAGGCTGCTCTGAAAGGGGAGGTGGCGGTACAGGTAATGAGAACCCGCGAAGCCCAACAGCATGTGCAAAAGGCGCAATCCTGGAAACCGCCGCAGGAGATAATTGTTCCGAAAATGCCGCAATCCGCTCCACCGGCCGCTCTCCGGGCGGAACCCGTG
>DATFYJ010000383.1:0-3837 GCA_035315105.1 Chitinivibrionales bacterium | reverse complement strand
GAATCGACCGCAGTCCAGCTTGTGCCATTATTGGTGGAAAGAAAAACTCCGCCAACCGAAGTCCCGGCGAAAATATTGCTGCCAAACACCAAGAGGCAGTTGACATTCATATTTGCGGGTCCGGAACTGACCCCAGTCCAGCTTGTACCGTTATTCGTGGATAGAAAGACGCCACCTTCCGTCCCGGCAAAAATAGTGCTGCCGCTCAAAGCAATACAATTGACGTTACTATTTGTAAGGCCGGAATCGACCACAGTCCAGCCTGCACCGTTATTGGTTGACAGAAAAACACCTTGGTTCGGAGTACCAGCAAAGATATTACTGCCGCTTACGGCAAGCGCAGAAATGTATCCACGCTGCGGCCCACTTGTTTGAACCCATTGAGCATTTGCCATATGTGAAAACAAAACCAGAATTCCCGCAGCTACAATAGGATTTTTGATGGTGTTTTTCATGGGACCCCTCATCTGGTTATAACAAGCGACGAAGATAGCGCAATATCAACCAATTCATAATATACCGCATTTTCTCAACAAGTGCTTCCCCTTGCGCATAAATCCGTTTTCTATAAGAAAACCCATTCTGGGAGCAATCAAGCTCTTCGCTTTTCTCACTCATTAAAAACCATATCTTGCATCAAACAATACTCTGTCCACCCAATCCCTCCACACTTTTTCCGCCTCAGAACCAATTGTTGTATATTTGAGTGTCATCGCCTCACAAACTCATTCTTCATCCGACAAGGAAGTACATGAACTTGCGCCCGTTTTATTTCCTGCTCTTGATCATGACCTTTTGCTCCCTCCCTGCTTTCCCGTCCGACACGCTCTCGCCTGCGGGCCGGTGGAAAACCGTCGACGACAAGAGCGGCAAACCAAAATCCATCATGAACATCGTTTTGAGAGGTGACACGCTCGTCGCCACCATAGACTCGCTCTACCGCGAACCGGGCGAAGAGCCCGATCCCGTGTGCGACAAATGCACGGACTGGCGAAAGAACATGAAGGTAAAGGGACTCACCATCACCGACGCCATGGTAAGGCGTGGAAACGAATGGAGCGGAGGCCGGATAACCGACCCCGACAACGGCAAGGCCTACCGGTGCATCGTGAAGCTCCTTGACAAGGGCACACAGCTCGATGTACATGGTTACATCGGGTTTGCCATTATAGGCCGGTCGCAGTACTGGTATCGGGTTAAATGAATGCCAGTTTAAGAATTGTGGATGTTGGAATGTGGATGAAGAAATTTCTTGCCGTTGACTATTGGGAAAAGCTGGACTCCCGCCCCCGATCAGACCGAGGGCATGCTTTCGCGGGAGTGACATAAAACCGGAAGTTCATTAATAGATAGAAGTATCTTGTTGATTGTTGTATTGGTTTTCGCGTTAGGCAGGACCGAAGGGTGCGCTGGAGCGCATTGCCGGTCGACCCCGCCGAAGGCATAGGGGCGATCCGGCAACGAGGCCGAACGGCCGAGCCCGGAGGGAGGGCCGACCCGACCCCGAGCTTTGTCGAGGGGGAGGGTAACGCCCGCTCTTTGTCTTCATTCTAGCTGATTAAAAAGTACATAACATGAAAATTGTTTTATTCAACCCCCGCGGCTTCACCCTTGACGCAAAAGCCCGGCGGCTTCATACACTCGCCTGCGTCATGCCGCCCATCGGGCTCGCCTCGATCGCGGCGGTGCTGCGGAACGCGGGCCACAGCGTAATGATGTTTGATGCCGCGCTCGACAGCGAACCGTCCAACGAACAATGGGCGCAGCGGATTTTAGCACTTACTCCCGACATGGTCGGTTTCACGGCCGTCACGTCCGCGTTTCTTGACGCATGCGATGTCGCCTGCCGCGTCAAGCGGCGCGCGGAAAAGACCGCCATTGTGTTCGGCGGGGTCCATGCGTCGTGGGGAAGGGAACGCATCCTTGCACGGTTTCCGGAAATAGACTTCGTTATCGCGGGTGAAGGCGAGTACGCCATGCTCAAGCTTGCAAACGGCGCGCCGCATGCGACCATAGAAGGCCTGTACTTCCGCAACGGCCCGGCAATCGAGCACGGCCCGGCGCCCGCGCTGTGCGCCATGGACGATCTGCCCTACCCGGCCTACGACCTCCTGGCGGGTTTCCCTAAACGCTATCTCATGCCGCTGTTCTCGTATCCGCGCCATCCCGGAGCGAACGTGATCTCCTCGCGCGGGTGCGTGTACCAGTGCTCCTACTGCGACCGCTCCGTGTTCGGCCGGGGGTTCCGGTTCAATGCTCCCGAGTACACGGCCGGACTCGTTTCGCATCTTGCAAAGGACTTCGGCGTAAGGCACGTCAACTTTTACGACGACCTGTTCACGCTCAACCGTGAGCGCGTTGCCCGCCTGTGCGGCCTGCTTTCGCAGGCCAGGCCGCGGGTAAGCTTCAACTGCATCGTGCGGCTCGGCCATATCGACGACGACCTGGTGCGCCTTCTCAAATCCGCAGGCTGTTTCATGGTGAATGCGGGGATCGAATCCGGCGACCAGGCTATCCTTGACAGGCACAAAAGCGGGCTCACGCTCGACGCGGTCCGCCGCGACATAGAAAAGCTGACAAGTGGCGGCCTGTATGTAAAGGGCCTGTTCATGATGGGGTTTCCCGGAGAGAACGAAGCGTCAATTGCCACAACGCGCGATTTTGCCCTGTCGCTGCCCCTCAAGGATGCCAACGTCACCGCGTTCACCCCCTTTCCGGGGGCGCCGATAACGGCCGGCATCCGGTCGCTCGGCGAGTTCGACGACGACTGGACAAAGATGGATTGCGAGCATTTCGTGTTTGTGCCCCGCGAGATCGGGTCCCGCGAAACGCTCGAACGCATGAACCGTGAATTCATCCGGGCCTTTTATCAGCGAAAGTACATGCGACGGATTTATCTCAAAATGCTGCGTGAGTCGCCTCACAGCTTTCTGCGGCTCGCCATGAACGCGGCCGCTTTTCTCCCGTATGCTTTGTCGATGAACAGGCGCACCGCGCGATGATTAAAGGACTGTCATGATAACATTTTGTCGTCTGGCAATGTGCGCCGCCCTGATCGCGTTTGCGCCCCTTCCTTCGCACAGCGCCGATTTTTACGCAGGCGTCAAGGGCGGGCTGGGCCTGGCCGGGTTATGGGGCGCCGACGCGGGCGACACCGCCTCCATGACGGGGAGCCTGCGGGCCGGGTTCTGCGGCGGCGCGATGGGTGCTGTTCTGTTCACCGCCAACATCGGCGTGCAGGCCGAGGTCCTGTACGCGCAGAAGGGAAAAACGAGCTCGGGCGATAATGCCGGCACCTCCTTCCAGGAGGAATGGAAGTCGGATTACGTCGAGGTGCCGGTGGTGTGCAGGCTCAGCTATCCGCTTAAGATGTCACGGGTGCTCGGGTACGCAGGCCCGTCGTTTTCCTATTTGCTTTCGTCAAGTTATACGAAGTCGACCCAGTCCGATGTCTCGGGCAATTCGACCGCGGTGACCGACACCAGAGAAAGCACAAGCGCGTTCGACGTCGGGCTTGCGCTGGGCGGCGGCATGGAATTCGATATTCGCACCGGGGAAATCATCTTCGACCTCCGTTTCACCCCCGGGTTCATCACGACAGACGGGCGGGACAATGTCCGGCGACTTGACACGAAGAACTACCTCATTACCTTTCTGATCGGCTATGCGTTCAAGTTCTGAAGCGCGGGGCTCGCCTTGACTTTTCGTAAGAAGGATTTAAGGAAGCCTGTGAGAAATGGCGGTCTGTGGTGTCATTTCCGCGAAAGCGGGAATCCATTCTTTGCTATAGTAGGAATAAGATGGACTCCCGCTTTCGCGGGAGTGACACCAAAATCA
>DATFYJ010000382.1:0-2749 GCA_035315105.1 Chitinivibrionales bacterium | reverse complement strand
TTCCGCAATCCGAAATCCACAATTTATTATGGGATAGTGCCCCTACCAAACATTTTTTCTTCCAACATACAACTTTCAACAGTCAACGTCCATCGCTATTTCTTTTCCAGCACCTCTCTCACCGCCTGCAAGAGGTCACGCACGGCATACGGCTTGTGCAGGAAGCGGAAGTTGTTTTCCTTTATAAAGTCCCAATGCGCCTTTTCGTCGGTGTAGCCGCTCGTGATGAGCACCTTGAATTTCCAGCGTTTCAGAAGCTCCTGCACCATCATGATGCCGGACCTGTCGGGGAGAACGACATCGCTGAACACCAGGTCGAACCTGCCGTTTTCCTTTTCGAACAGCTCCATCGCCTCTTTTGCGCTCGAAACCGCAAACACGGAATAACTGTTTGTCAATAGCAATTCCTTCGCGATCGCGCGCACCTCGGCCTGGTCCTCAACAATCATGATCCGCTCGCCTTTTCCTTCCAGGGAAGCAGGGCCGGCATTCTCTTTGCTTTGCTGTTCGGGACTCGCCGATGAAGCCGGAAAATAGGCGCTGAACGTGGTGCCGTGACCGGGTTCGCTGTAAACGTTTATCCAGCCCTTGTGCTGCTGGACAATGCCGAACACCACCGACAAACCGAGCCCTGTTCCCTTGCCTGCCGGCTTGGTGGTGAAAAACGGCTCGAAAATGTGCTGCTGCGTCAGTTCGTCCATGCCAGTGCCGGTGTCCGACACCGATATGCGGACAAAGCGTCCGGGGCGGGCCGTCTTGCTCGTTCGGCAATATTCTTCGTCAATGGTCACGTTCTCGGTCTTCATGAATATTTTTCCGCCTTCCGGCATCGCGTCTCTTGCGTTTACCGTCAGGTTCATAAGCAACTGCTCGATGTTTCCCTCGTCGCCGAGAATGTTCCAGATGCCATTTTCAAGGTTGCTCTCAATGACAATGTCCTCCCCGATAAGCCTTTCGAGCATTTTGAGCAGGCGGCTGATGGTGGTGTTGACGTCCATGGGCATCGGCTCCATATGTTGTTTTCTGCTGAAAAGAAGAAGCTGACGCACCACCCCTGCGGCCTTTTCCGCCGCAAAGCTCACTTGTTTCAGGTCCCTTTGCACAGGATCGGATTCGTTTATTTTCCCCATGGCCAGGGTCGTATAGCCGGAAATGGCGCAGAGAAGGTTGTTGAAGTCGTGGGCCACACCGCCGGCCAATGTACCGATGGCTTCCATTTTCTGGGCCTGGAGAAGCTGGGACAGAAGTTTTTCCTTCTCCTTTTCATGTTGCTTGCGCTCGGTAATGTCATGGAACGTCCAGATTCTCCCATAGTCTTGTCCATCTTTTCCCAAAACAGGGGCCGAATATCTTTCAAGCACTGTCCCGTCCGTCAATTCGACCTCATCCTTGGTGGTCTCGTTCGGATGACCGTACAGGTACGTGATCTTTTCTACAAACTGCTCCGGGTTTTTCGTCGAATGCATGATATGCTGAACCTGTGTCGCATCGTCAATATTATCGGCGATCTCCTGCGGAATCTTCCAAAGTTCCACAGTTCGTTGGTTCTGGAGAATCTTTTTGCCATTGGTGTCGACGATCAGGATGCCAGCTAAGGAAGAATTCAACTGGGCTTCGAGGAGCGCAGTCTTGTTACGCAGTTCGTCTTCGGCCTTCCTGCGCTCGGTGATATCGCGTTCGACCGAAATGGCAAAAGTCTTTGAACCGATTTGCAATTCCGTCGCCGAGCACTCGAAATCCCGGATACTACCGTCCTTGCAACGGTGCCTTGACTCGAATACTTTCCCTGGTCCGGCAAGAACATATTGCCGCCTCTCACTAATTGTTTGGGAAGCATCGGACGCCACATTTATGAAAGACACCGGCTGGTTTATCAGCTCGTCCCGTTCGTATCCGAGAAGCCTTAAGGTCGCGCTATTCACATTCCGGATCAAGGGCATACCTTCAGGCATGATCTCCATTTGAAGTATGATGTCCGCTGCCTGCTCAAAAAGGATTCGATATCTTGCCTCGCTCTCACGCAGTGCGGCCTCCGCCTGTTTGCGTTGTGATAGCCATTCCGTAATGTCACGGATGTTGCACTGAATCACCTTCATATTGTCAACTAGATAGACATTACTTACGAACTCCACATCGATACGCCGCCCGTCGGCGGTTTCCAGGGGTAAGTCTACATAACGGATGTATTCTTTCTGTTGCAATTCCAGAAAGTTTTCCTTGTTGGCAATTATATCCTTTAATAACCCCAGTTCCCATATTGTCTTTCCCATGAATTGTTCACGTGAATAGCCCAGCATCTTGATCAAGAATGGATTTACCTTTAAAATCATCCCGGTCTCGGCATCGAGGATCAGAATCCCGTCTTTCGCAGCTTCGAAAAGCCGTCGGTACCGGATTTCCGAGGCTTTCAGCGCCTCCTCCGCCCGTTTGCGTTCAACAATGTCATCTTCCAGGACACGATTAACCTTCTCAAGTTGCAACATTTTATTTTCCAACTTGCCGACAAGGGCCGCATTGTATCCTTTGTAGTACTCGGCTGTTTCAATGGGTTGACGTGCAGAAACAAGTTTGCCGGCCTGATAATCTTCTTCCGTTTTTAAAAGCATGGTCAGGAACTTGTCCGGCTCGGCCGGTTTAAGGATGAACCGGTCGGCGCCCAGGTTAAGAGCGAACTCCTGGTCCTTGGGTTCCGTATAGGTGGCGGAGTAAAAGACAAAAGGGATGTTCTTCAGCTGTTTATCTTCCTTCC